>NZ_AKJR01000294.1:0-7745 GCF_000282235.1 Pseudomonas sp. GM24
AGTCTGCGATCTTTTGATCTTGTTTTTTAACAGACCAGATCAAAAAGATCGCAGCCTTCGGCAGCGCCTACAGGGGGCGGCGCCCAAACGAGTGGGCATATTCATATACCCTTTCGATCTAGTTGGCGTCCTGATTAGAAGAGGCCGCTGTGCTAGGATTCCCCGCTCGAACACGGCCCGCTGGCCGTTCATAAGAAAGTTTTCGTGAGTAGCCATGGTCGACAAACTGACGCATCTGAAACAGCTGGAGGCGGAAAGCATCCACATCATCCGCGAGGTGGCCGCCGAGTTCGATAACCCGGTGATGCTGTACTCCATCGGTAAAGACTCCGCCGTGATGCTGCACCTGGCACGCAAGGCGTTCTTTCCGGGCAAACTGCCGTTTCCGGTGATGCACGTCGACACCCGCTGGAAATTCCAGGAGATGTACAAGTTCCGCGACAAGATGGTCGAAGAACTGGGCCTGGACCTGATCACCCACATCAACCCCGATGGCGTGGCGCAGAACATCAACCCGTTCACCCACGGCAGTGCCAAGCACACCGACATCATGAAAACCGAAGGCCTGAAACAGGCACTCGACAAGCATGGTTTCGACGCAGCCTTCGGCGGCGCCCGTCGCGATGAAGAGAAATCCCGTGCCAAAGAGCGCGTGTACTCGTTCCGCGACAGCAAGCACCGCTGGGACCCGAAAAATCAGCGTCCCGAGCTGTGGAACGTCTACAACGGCAAGGTCAACAAGGGCGAATCGATCCGCGTATTCCCGCTGTCGAACTGGACCGAACTGGACATCTGGCAGTACATCTACCTCGAAGGCATCCCGATTGTGCCGTTGTACTTCGCCGCCGAACGCGAAGTGATCGAGAAGAACGGTACGCTGATCATGATCGACGACGAGCGCATCCTCGAGCACCTGTCCGATGAAGACAAAGCGCGCATCGTCAAAAAGAAAGTGCGTTTCCGCACCCTTGGCTGCTACCCGTTGACGGGCGCCGTGGAGTCCGAGGCCGAAAGCCTCACGGACATCATTCAAGAAATGCTCCTGACGCGAACTTCCGAGCGCCAGGGCCGAGTCATCGACCACGATGGCGCCGGCTCGATGGAAGATAAAAAACGTCAAGGCTATTTCTAAGGGGCTGTCATGTCGCACGTATCTGATTTGATCAGCGAGGACATCCTCGCCTACCTGGGCCAGCACGAACGTAAGGAACTGCTGCGCTTTTTGACCTGCGGTAACGTCGATGACGGCAAGAGCACCCTGATCGGGCGCCTGCTGCACGACTCGAAGATGATCTACGAAGATCACCTCGAAGCGATTACCCGCGATTCGAAGAAAGTCGGCACCACCGGTGATGACATCGACCTGGCGTTGCTGGTTGACGGCCTGCAGGCCGAGCGTGAGCAGGGCATCACCATCGATGTCGCCTACCGCTATTTCTCTACCGCCAAACGCAAATTCATCATCGCCGACACGCCCGGCCATGAGCAGTACACCCGCAACATGGCCACCGGTGCCTCCACCTGTGACCTGGCGATCATTTTGGTCGACGCGCGTTACGGCGTGCAGACCCAGACCCGTCGCCACAGCTTCATCGCCTCCCTGCTGGGGATCAAACACATCGTCGTCGCCATCAACAAGATGGACTTGAAGGACTTCGATGAAGGCGTGTTCGAGTCGATCAAGGCTGACTACCTGAAGTTCGCCGAAGGCTTGAAGATGAAGCCGACCAGCATGCACTTCGTGCCGATGTCTGCCCTCAAGGGCGACAACGTGGTGAACAAGTCCGAGCGCTCGCCGTGGTACACCGGCCAGTCGCTGATGGAAATCCTCGAGACCGTGGAAGTCGCGGGCGACCGCAACTTCACCGATCTGCGTTTCCCGGTGCAGTACGTCAACCGTCCGAACCTGAACTTCCGTGGTTTCGCCGGCACCCTGGCCAGCGGCATCGTGCACAAGGGCGACGAAGTCGTGGTGCTGCCGTCGGGCAAGAGTAGCCGCGTGAAATCCATCGTTACCTTCGAAGGTGAGCTGGAACACGCAGGTCCAGGTCAGGCGGTAACGTTGACCATGGAAGACGAAATCGACATCTCCCGTGGCGACCTGCTGGTGCATGCCGACAACGTGCCGCCGGTCACCGACAGCTTCGAAGCGATGCTGGTGTGGATGGCTGAAGAGCCGATGCTGCCTGGCAAGAAATACGACATCAAACGCGCCACCAGTTACGTGCCGGGCTCGATCGCCAGCATCGTCAACAAGGTCGACGTCAACACCCTCGAAGAAGGCCCGGCGCGCGCGTTGCAGCTCAACGAAATCGGCAAGGTGAAGATCGCGCTCGACGCGCCGATCGCCCTCGACGGTTACGAAAGCAACCGCACCACCGGCGCGTTCATCATCATCGACCGTTTGACCAACGGTACCGTTGGCGCCGGCATGATCGTCGCGCAGCCAGTGACCCACGGTACCGCCACCCATCACGGCAAACTGGCGCATGTTGCCACTGAAGAACGCGCTCAGCGCTTCGGTCAGCAACCGGCCACTGTGCTGTTCAGCGGCCTGTCGGGCGCGGGCAAGAGCACGCTGGCTTACGCGGTCGAGCGCAAGCTGTTCGACATGGGCCGTGCGGTGTTTGTGCTGGATGGCCAGAACCTGCGTCAGGACCTGAACAAAGGCCTGCCACAGGATCGCGCCGGTCGCACCGAGAATTGGCGTCGTGCCGCGCACGTCGCGCGCCAGTTCAACGAAGCGGGTCTGCTGACCTTGGCCTCGTTCGTCGCGCCAAGCGCTGAAGGGCGTGAGCAAGCCAAGGATCTGATCGGCAAGGATCGTCTGCTGACGGTCTACGTACAGGCCTCGCCGGCCGTGTGCGCCGAGCGTGATCCGCAAGGTCTGTATGCCGCCGCTGGCGACAACATCCCGGGCGAATCCTTCCCGTACGACGTACCGCTGAATGCCGATCTGGTGATCGACACGCAGACGCTGAGTGTGGAAGAGAGCGTCAAGCAAGTGCTGGATCTGCTGCGCAAGCGTGGCGCGATCTAAGCACTGAAGCAGCGACTGGCTTCTAGCTTCAAGCTGCAAGAAAAAGCCCGCCGATGAGTGATCATCGGCGGGCTTTTTTGTCGCTTTGAGAGTGTCAAAAGATCGCAGCCTTCGGCAGCTCCTACATTGGATCGGCGTACACCCTGTAGGAGCTGCCGAAGGCTGCGATCTTTTGATCTTTAATTCGCTGGATATTCGCGGTGCATCTGTTCCAGCAGCGCATCCTTGTCCAGCCACAGCTGATTGATCCAGCCCTGAAACTGCAGGCGATACTCGCCGTCCTGATCGTAATTCTTGCCAATGAACTGCTGCGGAATCTTCAGCTCCTCAAAGTGCACCACTACATCGCGCACATTGCCGCACAGCAGGTCCCAGAACCCGGGACGCCCGGCCGGGTAGTGGATGGTCACGTTGACGATCGACTCCAGCTGTTCACCCATCGCATCCAGCACAAACGCAATTCCGCCAGCCTTGGGCTTGAGCAGGTATTTGAACGGCGACTGCTGCTGCGCATGCTTGCCTTCAGTGAACCGCGTACCTTCGACGAAGTTGAAAATTCCCACCGGGTTATTACGAAACTTCGCGCAAGTCTTACGGGTGGTTTCCAGGTCTTTGCCTTTCTTCTCCGGGTGCTTGGCCAGGTACGCCTTGGAGTAGCGTTTCATGAACGGAAAGCCCAGCGCCCACCAGGCCAGACCGATCACCGGTACCCAGATCAGTTCCTGTTTGAGGAAGAATTTCAGCGGCTGAATACGGCGGTTGAGCACGTATTGCAGCACCAGAATATCGACCCAGCTCTGGTGGTTGCTGGTGATCAGATATGAGTGTTGATAGTCGAGGCCTTGCAAACCGCTGATGTGCCAGCGCGTGCGGCGCACCAGGTTCATCCAGCCCTTGTTGTTGCTGATCCACGCTTCATGGGTATGGCTCATCAGCCAGAGCGAAGCTCGCCGGGCGAAATCGAACGGCAACACTTTGATCAGCGCGACGCAGAACAGAAACGAGCACAGCAGAATCGTATTAAGTGCCAACAGCAGCGAGGCAATCACGCCGCGCAACGGTGCAGGTAGAAAATCCAGCATTTACACATCCATAGGTCGGTTGGCGGCTTGAATCGCGGTAAGGGCGATGGTGTAGACGATGTCATCGACCTGCGCGCCGCGCGGCAAGTCATTCACTGGTTTGCGCAGGCCTTGCAGCATCGGCCCGAGGCTGACGCAATCGGCGCTGCGTTGCACGGCTTTGTGCGTGGTGTTGCCGGTGTTCAGATCGGGGAACACAAACACCGTGGCGCGGCCGGCCACCTGACTGTTCGGCGCCAGTTGCCGGGCCACGTCGGCGTTGGCAGCAGCGTCGTATTGCAGCGGGCCGTCGATCAGCAGCGAATGCTGTTGTTCGTGGGCGAGCAGGGTGGCTTCGCGGACTTTCTCGACTTCTTCGCCGGTGGCCGATTCGCCGCTGGAGTAGCTGATCATCGCCACACGCGGAGTGATGCCGAATGCCGCCGCCGAGTCAGCGCTTTGCAGGGCGATCTCGGCCAGTTCGCTGGCGCTCGGGTGCGGATTCATCACGCAGTCACCGTAAACCAGCACTTCCTCCGGGAAGAGCATGAAGAACACCGACGACACCAGCGTGCAGCCCGGGGCAGTCTTGATCAACTGCAGGGCCGGGCGGATGGTATTGGCGGTGGTGTTGATCACGCCCGAGACCAGGCCGTCGACTTCATCCAGTGCAAGCATCATGGTGCCGATCACCACGGTGTCTTCCAGTTGCTGCTCGGCCATTGGTGCATTGAGGCTTTTGGTTTTGCGCAGGGCGACCATCGGCTCGACGTAGCGCTCGCGGATCAAATCCGGATCGAGAATCTCCAGCCCCGGCGGCAGCACGATGCCTTGGGCGCGAGCGACCGCTTCGACGTCTGCAGGTTTGGCCAGCAACACGCAACGGGCAATCCCGCGTTCCTGACAGATCGCCGCCGCTTGCACGGTGAACGGCTCGCTGCCTTCGGGCAGGACGATGCGCTTGTTCGCCGCCTGCGCGCGCTGAATCAACTGATAGCGGAATACGGCGGGCGACAGGCGCATTTCCCGTGGCGTGCCGCAACGCTGGTGCAGCCACTTGGCGTCGAGATGGCTGGCGACAAAATCAGTGATGATTTCCGCACGCTCGCGGTCGTCGATGGGGATTTCCTTGTTCAGGCCGTTGAGCAGGTTGGCGGTGTCGTAAGAGCCGGTGCTCACCGACAACACCGGCAAACCGGCCTGTAACGCGCCTTGGCACAAGTCCATGATGCGTGGATCGGGCAGGGTGTCGCTGGTCAGCAGCAGGCCGGCCAGCGGCACGCCGTTGATCGCCGCCAGGCTGACGGCGAGGATGATGTCGTCGCGATCGCCCGGTGTCACCACCAGCACGCCGGGCTTGAGCAGCTCGACGGTGTTGCGCATGGTCCGTGCGCAAATGATGATTTTGGTCATGCGCCGGGTTTCGTAGTCACCGGCATTGAGCACTTGCGCGCCCATCAGGTCGGCGACGTCACGGGTGCGTGGTGCGTTGAGTTCAGGCTGGAACGGAATGCAGCCAAGCAGACGGAAATCACCGCTGCGCAGCAACGGCGAATGCTCTTTCAGACGCGTGGCGAAGGCGTCCATGCTCTCGTCGGTCTTGACCTTGTTGAGGATCACGCCGAGGACTTTCGGGTCTTTCGGCCCACCGAACAATTGCGCCTGCAACTCGACGCGACCGGACAGCTCGGCAAGTACTTCGTTTTCCGGCGCCGAAACCAGAATCACCTCGGCATCGAGGCTCTTGGCCAGGTGCAGGTTGACTCGCGCGGCGTAGCTGGCGCTGCGGGTCGGCACCATGCCTTCGACGACCAGCACGTCTTTGCCGATGGCGGCTTGCTGATACAGGGTGATGATTTCTTCGAGCAACTCATCGAGCTGACCGTCGCCAAGCATCCGCTCGACGTGGGCCAGGCCCAGCGGCTGCGGTGGTTTCAGGCCATGTGTGCGCGCCACCAGTTCGGTGGAACGTTCAGGGCCGGTGTCGCCGGGGTGCGGCTGCGCAATCGGTTTGAAGAAGCCGACTTTCAGGCCCGCTCGCTCCAGCGTACGCACCAGCCCGAGGCTGATGGAGGTCAGACCCACGCCAAAATCGGTGGGCGCGATAAAAAAAGTTTGCATGCGAATTCTCTAAGGGTGCATGGCAATGGCGATCATCTTTTACTGACAATCTGCCGAAATTCAGTCGCCAAGGTTATCGCTAACCGAGCCTTGTGCGCACCAACCGCAGGCAAAGGGTTGGCCTATTTTTTCAATACGTTGCGCCGGGTCGAGCACCCAGGCGCGTGATTGCCAGGGCGGCTGATGGCGCAGGTGTTGGGTGTGGCCACAGGAAAGCTCGGCCACCCAATGGCCTTCTTCGTCTTGATGGAAGCCTGCGATCGTCGAAACCCGTTTGTCCGGGTTGTGTTCGCTTTCGCGCGTTTGCTTCGCTAAACTTGGCCTTTCTATATTCTTATGCAAAAGGTCTCGCCCCATGCTGATCGCCGCCAATAAGGCTGTCTCCATCGACTATACCCTGACCAACGACGCTGGTGAGGTCATCGACAGCTCCGCCGGCGGCGCTCCGCTGGTCTACCTGCAAGGCGCAGGTAACATCATTCCAGGCTTGGAAAAAGCGCTGGAAGGCAAAGCTGTTGGTGACGAGCTGGAAGTTTCCGTTGAGCCGGAAGACGCTTACGGTGAATACGCTGCTGAGCTGGTCAGCACCCTGAGCCGCAGCATGTTCGAAGGCGTTGACGAGCTGGAAGTCGGCATGCAGTTTCACGCTTCGGCGCCGGACGGCCAGATGCAAATCGTCACCATCCGTGACCTCGACGGCGACGATGTGACTGTCGACGGTAACCACCCACTGGCCGGTCAGCGCCTGAACTTCAAAGTGAAGATCGTTGACATCCGTGACGCCAGCCAGGAAGAAATCGCTCATGGCCACGTCCATGGCGAAGGTGGCCATCACCACTGATTTTCTGCGCTAAGCTTCGAGTACTGGAGAGGCGCCTGCGGGCGCCTTTTTAGTCCGCGGCTGTCCTTGGTGGCCTCGCCAAGTGGCTGTTTCGAGTAGAACATGGGAATCCTGGAGTTCGTCATGAGTGCTTTTCACGACCTTAAGTTGACAGCCCTGGATGGCCAGGAGCTACCGCTGGCGCCGTTCAAGGGCCAAGTCGTGCTGGTGGTCAACGTCGCCTCCAAGTGCGGCTTGACCCCACAGTACGCGGCGCTGGAAAACCTCCATCAGCAATTCAAAGGCAAAGGCTTCAGTGTGCTGGGCCTGCCGTGCAACCAGTTTGCCGGTCAGGAACCCGGTTCTGAAAAAGAAATTCAGGACTTCTGCAGCCTTAACTATGGCGTGACGTTTCCGTTGTCGAGCAAGCTCGAAGTCAACGGCCACGAGCGTCATCAGCTCTACCGTCTGTTGGCGGGCGAGGGCGCGGAGTTTCCCGGTGACATTACCTGGAATTTCGAAAAGTTTTTGCTCGGCAAGGACGGCCGGGTGTTGGCGCGGTTCTCGCCGCGTACGGCGCCGGATGATCCGACCATTGTGCATGCGATTGAAAAAGCGCTGAGCTGAAACAGCAAGATCAAAAGATCGCAGCCTTCGGCAGCTCCTGCAGGTGACCTCAAAACCCCATGTAGGAGCTGCCGAA
>NZ_AKJR01000295.1:0-7481 GCF_000282235.1 Pseudomonas sp. GM24
GATTCAGCAAAGCGCCATCAGGTCTGTGTACGTCTGAAGCATCCCCCAATCAGTCCCCTCTCCCTCGGGGAGAGGGTTAGGGTGAGGGGCCGTTGATCTTCAGCGGTGCAAAACGTACTGCCCGGTAAATGTCACGGCGTCTTCTTCGCTGCCCTGATTGACGATCCGCGTACTCAACGTCAACCGCGCCCGCCCATAACGCTGATACATCGCCAGAAATTTCCTCCACACCTTCGCGTCCGGTGCCGGGCAGATTGCCGTGGCGTCGCCCGTGACCGGCAGCGGATAACTGATCTGCCCCTCCTGAATCACAATGTGCCCGTCGGTGATGCCTTCTTCCTTCAAACGCAGATGCAACCAGCCCCAACCGGCCAGCACCGCACCGCAGTAAAGACTGCCGCCGAACATCGTGCTCTTGTGATTGACGTTCGGCTCGAGTGGCAGATGCAGACTCAATTGGTGTGCATGCCAGTCGAGCACCTTCAGCCCCATGTCCCGTGTCAGGGGAATGTCGTGATGCAGGACCGATTCCAGATAGCGACTGTCAGTGCTCATTCGTTTTCATCCCCATGGCTGCTGTCGCCAAAGTTGAGGCCATGCTTGCGCAACTTGTCATGCAGGGTCTTGCGCGGCACGCCCAAGGCTTCGGCGAGGCTGCGCACTGAACTGTGAGAGCGCGCCAGTTCGGCGGCAATCAACGACTTCTCGAAGTTTTCCACTTGCTCGCTGAGACCGCCGTTGATGACTTCAACCGGTGTGTTGCCAGTGCCTTCGGCGCCGCTGTTATCCAGTGCCAGTTCCAGACCGAGGGCGAAACGTTCGGCGGCATTCTGCAGTTCGCGCACGTTACCCGGCCAGGTGTGGCGCAACAGCAAGGCGCGTTGTGCCGGTTGCAGTTCGTGGGGCGGCAGGCCGTGGCGGGCGCTGGCTTCATCGGCGTAATGCTGGAACAGCACCAACGCATCTTCGCCGCGTTCGCGTAGCGGTGGAATGCGCAGTGGCGCGACATTGAGGCGGTAATACAAGTCGGCGCGGAAGCGGCCTTGATCGGCGGCCTGACGCAGGTCTTCCTTGGTTGCGGCAATCACGCGGATGTCCAGCGGGATCAATTGATTGCCGCCCAGGCGTTCGACCACGCGTTCTTGCAGCATGCGCAGCAACTTAACCTGCACGTCCATGCTCATGCTTTCGATTTCATCGAGAAACAATGTGCCGCCGTTGGCAAATTCGAATTTGCCGATCCGGCGTTTCTGCGCACCGGTGAACGCGCCGGGTTCGTGGCCGAACAGTTCGCTTTCCACCACCGACTCGGCCAGTGCGCCAGCATTGATCGCCACGAACGGGCCATTACGACGGCTGGACAAATCGTGCAGCGCACGGGCGACCACTTCTTTGCCGGCGCCGGTTTCGCCGAGGATCAGCACGTCAGCCTTGGTCGCGGCCAGCGCACCGATCTGCTCACGCAAGCGCAGCATCGGCGTCGAATGGCCGACCAGACGCGCGCTCAATTCATTGCGGTCGCTGAGGGCCAGACGCAGGCTGCGGTTGTCCAGCACCAGTCGGCGCAAGGCCAGCGCACGGCGTACGCTGTCGAGCAGCGCATCGCTGGCGAAAGGTTTTTCGAGAAAGTCATAAGCGCCGGCACGCATGGCCTGCACCGCCAGCGGTACATCACCGTGGCCGGTGATCAGCAGCACCGGCAGTTCGGGATCCTGCGCGTGTAATTCGCTGAGCAATTCCAGGCCGTCCATACCCGGCATGCGGATGTCGCTCACCACCACGCCCGGCCAGTCGCGTTCAAGCTGTGCGGCCAGCCCCTTGGCTTCGGACAGCGGCAAAATTTTCAGACCGGCCAGATCCAGTGTCTGGCCGAGGGCCTGACGCAGGTGTGGATCGTCGTCGATCAACACCACCTGAATGCGATTGTCGATGGTCATGCACTTCGATCCTCGGACGGTTGCAGGCTGACCCCGGGCGCACCGGCGCGCAGTCGCAGGGTAATCAAGGCGCCACCTTGCTTGTGGTTGGCGAACGACAGTTCACCACCGAAGGCGCGCATCAGCGTTTCACAAATGGCCAACCCCAGCCCCAGACCCTGAGTACGGGTCTTGGTGGTGTAAAAGGGCTCGCTGGCGCGGCCGAGGGCCTCCATGCAAAAGCCCGGGCCGTTGTCGCGAATGTACAGATTGACGCCCTCGGCGGTGGATTCGGCACTCAGCCAGAGTTTGCGCGGCGGACCTTTTTCGGTGAGCGCGTCGAGGGCGTTGGCGAGCAGATTGCCAAGCACCTGACGCAGGCGCGTTTCCCCGGCCTCGACCCACAGCGTGGCGGCCGGCAGATCGCGGATCAGCTCGACTTCCATGCTCCGGCGCCGTTTGGCCAGCAGCGCCAAGGCATCGTCGAGCGCTGGTTGCAGGGCAACGCTTTCCGGCGCGTGGCGATCGCGGCGGGCAAAGGCGCGCAGGTGGGCGATGATCGAGGCCATGCGCCCGGTCAGTTCGCTGATCAGTTTGAGGTTGCCGCGCGCATCGTCGGTGCGCTGATGATCGAGCAGCACTTCGGCGTTCTCCGCGTAGCTGCGGATCGCTGCCAACGGCTGATTGAGTTCGTGGCTGATGCTCGCTGACATGGTCCCCAGCGCCGACAACTTACCGGCCTGGACCAGATCGTCCTGGGCGCGCACCAGTTCCTGCTGGGCCTGTTCACGCTCCAGCACTTCTTCCTTCAAGCGCCGGTTGAGACCTTCAAGGTCGCTGGTGCGCTCGGCGACGCGGCCTTCCAGCTCGCGACGTGCCTTGGCCTCGAAGGCGATGCGCTCCAGATAATGCCGGCGGCGCTGCATCATCAGACCGAGCAACAACATCAGCACCAGCAGCGTGGCGCCGCCGATGGCGACCACGGTGCGCACTGGACGGTCGATCAGCGTGCGCGGGGCAAGGATGCTGACGCTCCAGCCGGTTTCGGCAATGTCGTGGGTCTGGATCAGCCACGCCGTCGGGCTAAGGTTAAGTGGGCGCGGCTCGCGGGTCGGGTAAGGCTGGATCGCGGTGATCGCCGAGCGCTCGCTGTCGCTCAAATTACGGGTTGAGCGAAAACGCCATTCCGGGCGCGAGGTGAGGATGACCACGCCGTTGTGGTCGGTGACCAACAGTTGTTCCGGGGTTTTGCCCCAGAGGCTTTCGGTGTGGTCGAGGTCAACCTTGATCACCAGCACGCCGATGATTTTTTCGCCGTTACGCACGGCGGCGGCAAAGAAATAACCGCGCTTGGCCGACGTGGTGCCGAGCCCGAAGAAGCGCCCGAGGCGCCCGGCCATGGCTTCGCTGAAGTACGGACGGAAGGAGAAATTACGGCCGACGAAACTGTCGTGCTTGTCCCAGTTCGATGCTGCCAGCGTCTGCCCGCTGGTGTCCATCAGGTACATGACTTCGGCGCCAGTCTGCGCGGCAATATTCTTCAGCAGGCGATTGGCATTGCCTTGGGTGACGCCGTCGTCCGGCGCTCCGAGTACCGCGCGCAGAGCGGGAAGGTCGCCGAGAATCTGCGGCAACACTTCGTAGCGGTGCAGGGTGCCCAGCAGGTTGGCGACGTACAGGTCGAGGGTCTGGCGGTTCTGGCCGGCCAGTTCGCTGCGGTAATAGCGCTCGGCAAGATGTTCCAGCGGCCACAACAGCGGCGCCAGACACAGGGCCAGCAGCGCGAGGCTGCGCCAGCGAGGTCTGCGGGGAAGGGTTGGTTTCATGAGCCGGAAGCGCCTGTAGGGACAGGCGCATTATGCCCGGCCTCAGGCGAAGACGTCAGCGTCCTTGAAGAAGGCTGCAGCCTGATCCTTGGCGGACAGCTTCGGGGCTTCGTCCAGTTGCCAATCGATGGCCAGATCCGGATCGTCCCAGCGAATGCTGCGTTCTGCCGACGGCGTGTAGTAGTCGGTGGTCTTGTAGAGGAATTCGGCGAACTCGCTCAGCACGACGAACCCGTGGGCGAAACCTTCCGGGACCCACAACTGACGATGGTTGTCTGCCGACAGGCGCACGGCCATCCATTTTCCGAAGTGCGGTGAGCTGCGGCGAATGTCCACGGCGACATCCAATACTTCACCGACCGTTACGCGGACCAGTTTGCCCTGAGTGTTTTGCAGTTGGTAATGCAGACCACGCAATACGCCTTTTTGCGAGCGCGAGTGGTTGTCCTGAACGAATTGTGTGTCCAGCCCCGTTGCATCCTGAAAAGCCTTGGCATTGAAACTTTCGTAGAAAAACCCGCGCTCGTCACCAAACACCTTGGGTTCGATGATCAGGACACCGGGCAGGTCGGTGGTGATTACATTCATGGGGTTTCCATAGGCCAGTGTTAATGGTCGACATTCTTGCGCAAAGTGCCGGAGGGCGCGAGTGCAGGAAGACAAATAGCCCTGACGCCTTTTCGTGGATGGGGGTTGCGGATCCTGCCAAGCAATGGCGATATAGGCGCCTAATAAAATTTCAGGGGTCGTTTCATGCCGCTCGCCACGTTGATTCATCGCGCCAGTTTGCCCAGCCCGCAGGTTTCTGCAGAGCAGGCCCAGCAATGGCTGGCGGAGCATTACGGGCTCAGCGGCAGGCTGCAGGCGCTCGGCAGCCAGCAGGATCTGAATTTTCGCGTCGACAGTCCGCGCGGTCGGTTCGTGCTGAAAATCTGCCGTGGCGATTACGCTCTGGTGGAGCTGCAAGCCCAGCATGCCGGCCTCAAGTACCTGGCCGAGCACTCGGCGGTGACGGTGCCACGGGTGATCGCGGCCAATAATGGCGAGGATCTGCTGTCACTCGAGGTCGGCGGCGAAGCCGTCCATGTGCGGCTGCTGGATTACATCGAGGGCCAGCCGCTCACGCATCTTGATCACTTGGGGCGCGACGTAGTGGCGGGGTTTGGCCGGCTCTGCGGTGAGATGGATCTGGCGCTGGCCGGTTTCGATCATCCGGGCCTTGAGCGCACGTTGCAATGGGATGCGCGCCACGCCAGTGCTCTGATCAGCCATCTGCTGTCGGTGATCAAGGACGAGCAGCAACGCACATTGATCGCCGAGGCCGCCGCTCAGGCCGAGCGCCGTTTGCAGCCGTTGCTGGACAAGCTGCCGGTGCAGGCGATTCACATGGACATCACCGATGACAACGCCGTCTGGGCGCGCGATGCCCAGCGTCACTGGCAGTTGCAGGGCGTGATCGACTTTGGCGATCTGGTGCGCACCTGGCGCATCACCGATCTGTCAGTGACGTGTGCGGCGTTGCTGCATCACGCTGGTGGTGATCCGTTTGTCATCCTGCCGGCGGTGCAGGCCTACCACGCGGTCAACCCACTGCAACACGAAGAGTTGCAAGCGCTGTGGCCTTTGATAGTGGCGCGCGCGGCGGTGCTGGTGCTCAGTGGCGAGCAGCAAGTCAGCATCGACCCGGCGAATACGTACAGCCGGGACAACCTTACCCATGAGTGGGAGATTTTCCGCGTGGCGACATCGGTGCCTCAGGCGTTGATGGAGGCGGCGATTCTGGCGGCGGTGGGACAGGCTTTGCCGGCGATTGAGAGTGAAGGTTTTGCGCCATTGTTGCCCGGTCTGGTCGGACGCGAATTTGCGCTGATCGATCTTGGCGTACTGAGTCCGCATTTCGACGCTGGCAATTGGGAGCAGGAGGGTATCGACCAGCGCCTGCTGACTGAAGCGGCTGTGGCGCATGGTTTGGCGGCGAGCCGTTATGGTCAGTACCGTTTGTCGCGCACTCGTCCCGAAAGTGCCGTTGAACCGGATACCTTCCCGCTGCACGTGGAATTGCGCGTGCCCGATGGCACCACCGTGGAGGCGCCGTTCGCTGGCGTCGTGCATCAGGCCGCAGACGGTGTGCTGCAACTGGATGGTCCGCAACTCAGCGTGCGCCTGTGGGGCGTGACACCTTCGCTGCACAGCGGCGCGGCGCTGGTCAAAGGTCAGGTGTTCGGCGCGGTGAGCGGCCCGTTACGGGTGCAGTTGTGCCGGGGCGCGCAGCTCGATGCGCCGTTGTTTTGCACACCGACGCATGCTCCGGCTTGGCAGGCGCTGTGCCCATCGCCAGCCGGATTGTTGGGGCTGGCCTGCGATGCCGAGCCGGAGCTGGACGCGAAAACGTTACTCGAACGCCGCGATGCCAGTTTCGCCCGCACGCAAAAACACTACTACGTCGACCCGCCGCGCATTGAGCGCGGCTGGCGCAATCACCTGATCGACATGCAGGGCCGCTCCTATCTCGACATGCTCAACAATGTGGCGGTGCTCGGTCACGGTCACCCGCGCATGGCCGCTGTCGCCGCCCGCCAATGGTCATTACTGAACACCAACTCGCGGTTCAACTATGCGGCGGTCGCCGAATTCTCCGAGCGCTTGCTGAAACTCGCGCCGGAAGGCATGGATCGGGTGTTTCTGGTCAACAGCGGCAGCGAGGCCAATGACTTGGCGATTCGTTTGGCGTGGGCCTACAGCGGCGGGCGCGACATGATCAGTGTGCTTGAGGCCTATCACGGCTGGACGGTCGGCGCCGATGCGGTATCGACCTCGGTCGCCGACAACCCGAAAGCCCTGGAAAGCCGTCCGGACTGGGTGCATCCGGTGCCTGCGCCAAACACCTATCGCGGTGAATTCCGCGGCCTCGATTCGGCGCCGGATTACGTGCGCAGCGTTGAGCATCACCTGGCAAAACTCGCCGAGCAGAAGCGCCAATTGGCCGGGTTCATCTGCGAGCCGGTGTATGGCAATGCCGGGGGCATCTCGCTGCCGCCGGGATATTTGAAACAGGTTTACGGGCTGGTGCGCGCGCAGGGCGGCGTGTGCATCGCCGACGAAGTGCAGGTCGGTTACGGGCGCATGGGCCATTTCTTCTGGGGCTTTGAAGAGCAGGGCGTGGTGCCGGACATCATTTGCATGGCCAAGGGCATGGGCAACGGTCAACCGCTGGGTGCAGTAATCACTCGCCGGGAAATTGCCGAGGCGCTGGAGGCTGAGGGTTATTTCTTTTCGTCGGCGGGTGGCAGTCCGGTCAGTTGCCAGATTGGCATGGCGGTGCTCGATGTCATGGAAGAAGAAAAGCTCTGGGAGAACGCGCAGGTGGTCGGTGGCCACTTCAAGGCGCGACTCGAAGCGCTGATCGATAAACATCCGCTGGTGGGCGCGGTGCACGGTTCCGGGTTCTATCTCGGGCTTGAGTTGATCCGCAATCGCGAGACGCTGGAGCCGGCGACCGAGGAGACGGTGTTGCTGTGTGATCGCCTGCGCGAGTTGGGGATTTTCATGCAGCCGACTGGGGATGATCTGAACATTCTCAAGATCAAGCCACCGATGGTGACGTCGCGTAAGAGTGTGGATTTCTTTGTCGACATGCTCGATCGGGTGCTCACCGAGGGCCTTTGACACTCACCCCCTGTAGGAGCTGCCGAAGGCTGCGATCTTTTGATCTTGTTTTTCAAGAGCAAAATCAAGAGAT
>NZ_AKJR01000296.1:0-4960 GCF_000282235.1 Pseudomonas sp. GM24
CAAAACGCTTTCAGGTCGGTGTAGTTCACAAGCATCCCCCGATCAGTCCCCTCTCCCTCTGGGAGAGGGCTAGGGTGAGGGGCAGTTCCCCTGACACACCTCATCATCAACCAGCACCAAGGCTCCTCGATGAAACGCTACGAAAAATTCGCCGACGACATCGCTGAACTGATCCGCTCCGGCGTCCTCGGCCCCGGACAGCGCGTGCCTTCGGTGCGTTACGCCAGCCAGACCTACGGCGTCAGCCCGTCCACGGTATTCCAGGCCTATTACCTGCTTGAACGCCGTGGCTTGATCCGCGCCCGACCGCGCTCCGGCTACTTCGTCAACACTCACGCGCCGAGCCCGTTCTCGGAGCCGGTGATCAGCAGCCACGTCAACGACTCCACCGAAGTCGACGTCAGTGAACTGGTGTTCTCGGTCCTCGATTCGATCAAGGACCCGAGCACCGTGCCCTTCGGCTCAGCGTTCCCCAGCCCGACGCTGTTCCCGCTGCAACGCCTGTCGCGCTCGCTGGCCAGTGCCGCCCGCGAGATGGACCCGCGCATGGTCGTCACCGACATGTCGCCGGGCAACCCGCAACTGCGCCGGCAGATCGCCCTGCGCTACATGGTCGGCGGCCTGATGCTGCCGATGGAAGAGTTGCTGATCACCAACGGCGCCCTCGAAGCGCTGAACCTGTGCCTGCAAGCCGTCACCGAACCGGGCGATCTGGTGGCCATCGAAGCGCCGGCGTTCTACGCCAGCCTGCAAGTCCTCGAGCGCTTGAAACTCAAAGCCGTGGAAATCCCCGTGCACCCGCGCGATGGCATCGACCTCGGCGTGCTCGCGCAAACCCTGGAACGCCACCCGATCAAGGCCTGCTGGTGCATGACCAGCTTCCAGAACCCGATGGGCGCGACCATGCCCGAGGCGAAGAAACAGGAATTGGTCGAACTGCTGCGCCGCCATCAGGTGCCGCTGATCGAAGATGATGTCTACGCCGAACTCTATTACGGCCAGCAGGCACCAAAACCAGCCAAGGCCTTCGATACTGAGGGCTTGGTGATGCACTGCGGCTCGTTCGCCAAGAGCCTGGCCCCCGGCTACCGCATCGGCTGGGTCGCCGCCGGCCGCTACGCGCAAAAGATCGAACGGCTGAAACTGATGACCTCACTGTGTGCCTCAATGCCGGCGCAAGCGGCGATTGCCGACTATCTGCAACACGGCGGCTACGACCGGCATTTGCGCAAATTGCGTTATGCGCTGGAAGAACAGCAGAGCGCGATGCTTGCGGCGATCGCCCGCTATTTCCCGGCGCAGACGCGGGTCAGCCAACCGGCGGGCGGCTACTTTTTGTGGCTGGAATTGCCGCCGCAGATGGATTCGTTGAAGTTGTTTCAGATGGCACTGGCGCAAGGCATCAGCATTGCGCCGGGGCCGATTTTCTCGCCGACGCAGCGGTTCAGGAATTGTATTCGGTTGAACTATGGCAGCCCGTGGACCGAGGATTCGGAAAAGGCCATGGAGACGTTGGGGCGGATTGTGCGGTCGTTCTGACAGATTGTTGCTGACTGCAGTGGCCCCATCGCCGGCAAGCCAGCTCCCACAGTGTTCTATGTCACCGCGTATGTTGTGTACGACACAGAAACCTGTGGGAGCTGGCTTGCCAGCGATGGGGCCGGATCAGGCAACACAAATCCCAACGATCAGCGCCCGCCACCCAAATCAACAAACGTCCCGGTCGCATACGAAGCCTTGTCCGACAACAACCAGACAATCGCCTCCGCCACCTCATCCGGCCGTCCGCCACGGGCCATCGGAATCGCCGACTCCAGCTTGCTGACCCGATCCGGATCGCCGCTCAGCGCGTGGAAATCGGTGTAGATGTAACCCGGGCGCACCGCGTTGACCCGAATCCCCTCGCCCGCGACTTCCTTGGACAAGCCGATGGTGAAGGTGTCGAGCGCACCTTTTGAGGCCGCGTAATCGACGTACTCGTTGGGCGAACCAAGGCGTGAAGCCACTGACGACACGTTGACGATACTGCCGCCCTGCCCGCCGTGCTTGGGCGACATGCGCAGAATCGCGTGCTTGGCGCAGAGGATCGGCGCCAGAACGTTGGTTTTCATGATTTTCAGAATGCGGAACTCGGACATTTCATCGACCCGCGATTTGTGTCCGACGGTGCCGGCGTTGTTCACCAGCGCAGTGACACGGCCCAATTCGCTGTCGACCCGCTGGAACAGCGCGATCACTTCGTCTTCGATGCTGACGTCAGCGCGCACGGCGATGGCGTGTGCGCCCAATGCACGGACTTGCTCCAGCACGCTTTGCGCAGCCTGCTCGTCTTGCTCATAGTTGATGCAGATCCGATAGCCTTGCTCGGCAGCCAACAGCGCCGTGGCGGCGCCAATCCCGCGCCCGCCACCGGTGATCACAATGACTTTATCCATGCTGGCCTTTCTCCCCCAATGCACACGTAACAGTCGGGGGGAAGAATAACCGCCATTGGCGGGTTTTGCATGAGGTCTGTTGTGTCTGGCCGGACGCCTTCGCGAGCAGGCTCGCTCCCAGACTGCATTCGTGCACCACGCCGTCCCTGTGGGAGCGAGCCTGCTCGCGAAGAACGATAGCGCGGTCGATCAGACCGCCGCCACCGGCTTGCCGCGCGCAATATCCTGCATGAATCTGTCCGCCGGCATCGGATGCCCCAACAGATAACCCTGCAACGAATCACATCCCAGCTCAGTCAGAAACGCCTGCTGCACACCGGTTTCAACACCTTCAGCGACAATGCGCAAACCGAGCGCCTGGCCCAATGCGACAATCGCCGAAACAATCGCGGCATCGTCACTGTCATGCTCCAGATCGCGCACAAAGCCACGATCGATCTTCAGCTCGTTGGCCGGCAAACGCTTGAGGTACATCAGGCTGGAATAACCCGTGCCGAAGTCATCGATCGACAGATCGACGCCCATGTCCGACAACTCCTGCAACACCGTCATGCTCGCATCGGCATCGCTCATGGCCGTGGTCTCGGTGATTTCCAGCGTCAGGCTGTTCGCCGGCAAGTGATGCGTGGCCAACGCCTTGGCCACGCTGCGCACCAGTCCGGCGTGGCAGAACTGCAGCGCCGACAGGTTCACCGCGATACGCCAATCGGTGTAACCGAGCACGTACCACTCGCGCATTTGCCGACAGGCTTCATTGAGCACCCATTCACCGATCGGAATGATCAGCCCGGATTTCTCCGCCAGTTCGATGAACTTGTCCGGCATCAGCATGCCGTGAATCGGATGCTGCCAACGCAGCAACGCCTCAGCCCCGACCGGACGGCCGTTGGCGGCGTCGAACTTCGGCTGGTAATGCAAACTGAACTGGCTGTGCTCCAGCGCTGCGCGCAGGTCCTGCAACAACTGCAACTGCTTGCGCGCGTTGTTGTTCATCGACGCGTCGAAAAAGCTGTAACCGTTCTTGCCGCCGCCCTTGGCGTGGTACATCGCCGCGTCGGCGTTCATCAGCAGTTCCTGCGCGGTCTGGCCATTCCCCGGGTACAGGGCGATGCCGACGCTGGCGGATATCTGCAAATCATGTTCGGCGACGCGGAATGATTGCGCGATCAGGCCGACCTGACGTGCCGCCAGTCCCAGTGCGTCATCGGGTTCGGTCAGACGCACCAGCAGCACGAATTCATCGCCGCCGATTCGCGCCAGTGTGTCCGGACCGCGCAAGTCTTCACGCAGACGCAAGCCCACTTCCCGCAATAACTGGTCGCCCATATGGTGACCGAACGCATCGTTGACCGGTTTGAAGCCGTCCAGATCGATGAACATCAAAGCAAAACAGCCACCCTGCTCATGGACCTTTTTCATCGCCTGATTGATCCGGTCATCCAGCAGCATGCGGTTCGGCAGGCCGGTCAGGGTGTCGTGCAGGGCCAATTGCGTGAGTTCGCGGTTGGCCACGGTCAATGAGTGCGCCAGATCAGCGGTGCGCGCTTCCAGGCGTGCGTCGAGAATCGATGTGAGCAAGGCAATCGACAGCACTGCCAACGTGGTGATCAACACCAGACTGTCGAGGCCGTTGCCCTTCAAGCCATTGACGGTGGCACCACAGAAACTGCCATCAGGAAACTGCGCTGCGGCCATGCCGGTGTAATGCATGCCGACAATGGCGATGCCCATGATGATCGCCGCCCCGCCCCGAATCAGTCGCACATAAGGCGAATGCTGACGCAGGCGGAAAGCGATCCACAGTGCCGCCGCCGAGGCGCCGACGGCAATCAGCAGCGAAGCGCCAAACAGCGTCGGGTCGTAATCGATCCCTGGCGTCATGCGCATCGCCGCCATGCCGGTGTAGTGCATGGCACTGATTCCGCTGCCCATGATCAGCGCGCCGAACGCCAGTTGCACAATCGGCAGTTTCGGCTGACTGACCAACCACAAGGCGAACCCACAGGACAACACGGCGATGAGCAGCGACAGCGCGGTCAGGGTGATGTCATAGCCCAGGTCGATCGGCAGTTTGAAGGCCAGCATGCCAATGAAGTGCATCGACCAGACGCCGATGCCCATGGCAAACGCACCGCCGGCAGTCCAGAAATGCACCGCCCGGCCCTTGGCCGTGGCAATGCGACCGGTGAGGTCGAGCGCGGTGTACGAGGCGAGAATCGCCACACACAACGAAATGAAAACCAGCGTGGAGGAATAACTACCGATGAGCATGGGATTTCTCGTGGCCACCCAACGCGGATTGCGTCCGTTCTCGGTCGGGCAAAGGCGGCGATTGTACTGATTGCGCAGAAGAACGCACTGACAAAGTGAGCAATTGGCCATCAAGCCGATGAAACGCTTGTTCGATCGTCCGACAAGGCTCTGGCGCGGCGTCACAGCTTTTGATCGTTCCCACGCTCCGCGTGGGAATGCAGCCTGGGACGCTCCGCGTCCCTTCAAAGTCGAACGCGGAGCGTCCGTTGAGG
>NZ_AKJR01000297.1:0-10083 GCF_000282235.1 Pseudomonas sp. GM24
CCATCCGCAGCAACGGATATGCCCCCAAAACCCAAGGAGCATGGTCGGCCCCAAGGCCGCCAAGACTAACAGGCGAAAAAAAGCCCCGCCAAAGCGGGGCTCTCTCACATCACACCCAATCAGAAGTCAGCCTTGACCGACATCACGAAGTTACGCGGATCACCATAGAAGTTACCGAACCCTTCGGTACCAATGGTCGAGTAGTAACGCTTGTCAAACAGGTTGTTCCCGTTAAGCGCCACCGACCAGGTGTCATCGATACGGTAGCCAATGCGACCGTTCCAGACCGCATAACCGGCGCCATCAATGTTGTCACCGCCCAAAGGCGAAGTCCGGTAGTTGCCCGTCTGCGCGTTGACACCCGCACCGATTGTCACGCGATCCAGTGGCCCGCTCAGGCTGTAGTCACCCCACACACGCAGCAAGTGGCGCGGCACATAGGAGTTGTAAACCACGCCATCCTGAGTGGCGTCGGCATCTTCCAGCACCTTGGTCTGGGTGTAGGTGTAACCGGCGAGCAATTGCAGGCGGTCAATCACTTCACCGCTGACTTCAGCTTCGAAGCCTTGCGCGCGAACCTTGCCGGAGTTGATCGAGCAAGAACTGTCCTCGCAACGCGGGTCATCCTGGGCGGCATCTTTCTGAATGGTGCGGAACAGGTTGAAGGAGCTGTTCAGACGACCGTCGAACCACTCGCCTTTGATCCCCAGTTCGTAGCTCTGCCCGACCAATGGCTTGAGGGTGCTGCCATCAATGGTCTTGTAGGCGCCTTGCGGGGTGAAGATGTCGGTGTAGCTGGCGTAGGCAGTCAGGTTGTCATTGAGGTCGAACAGCACACCGGCGAACGGCGTGACCTGGCCGGTTTCGGTGGACTTGGTATCGACCTGGGTGCCTTCGCCACGGAAGTACTGCACCGAATCGGTGTCGGACTTGTACCAGCTGACACGGCTGCCCAGGACCAGGGTCAGCGGATCAGCCAGTTTCAGGCGGGCGATCGAGTAGGCGCCGTATTGCTTGATGTGCATGTCCACCGGGCCGCCACGGGAGGCGTTGGCCAGGTAGTAGCTTTCGTCCGGTTGCGGGATGTGGTGGTTGGGGTCGAGCACGTTCTGCCGTTGTGGCAGCGCGGCGACGGCGTAGAAGTCATCCTTGTGCGAACGGCTGGCGTTGGCGCCGATGGTCAGTTCGTGTTGCTGACCGAAGGCGTCGAATTTGCCGTCGACATAGGCATCGAAGCCGTAATCGCGCTGGTCGTAGTCGTAAATGCTGCCCAGCATCAGGGTGTTCGATGCGGTGGCACCGACCGGTACCGCGCCGCTCGGGAAGGCGTATTCCATGTCCTGGGTGTTACGCGAGTACACCCCGGCGACTTTCAGCGACCAGTCGTCGTTGAACTGGTGTTTCAGGTCGGCGAAGTAGGTGGCGCGTTTGCTGCGCTGGTTGTTCCACGCGGTGTTCAGGCAGGTGGAGCGCTTGAGGTGCAGGTCGGAGCCGTCGGCGTAACGCGGCAGGCCGCCCCAGCACGGGGTGGCGTCAACATCTTCCCAGGCGAAGCCCAGACCCAGGGTGGTATCGGGGCTGAGGTCGAAGTCCAGGGCGCCGTAGTAGATCTGATCCTTGCGGCTGGCCACGTCGTAGAAATATTGACGGGTCTGTTCGGTGACCACGGCGCGACCACGGATGGTCCCGGAGTCGTTCAGCGGGCCGCCGGTGTCGACCTGGCCACGATAGTTGTCCCAGGTGCCTGCCGACAGCGACAGTTGCGTGTGCGCAGTGTCCTGGCCGCGTTTGCGCACGAAGTTGACGCCACCGGCGGTGCCGCCTGCGCCTTTCATCATGCCGGCCGCGCCACGCAGGACTTCCACGCGGTCATAGATGGCCATGTCGCTGTTGAAGCTGTCGGCCTGCACGTAGCTGCTGCCGATATCCAGCGGCACGCCGTCGTACTGGTACTGGCCAGTCATACGGAAGCCGCGAGAGTAGAAATATTTGCCGCCCATGGGCGAGTCATACACGGTGATGCCCGGGGTCTTTTCCATCACCTGTTCGATGGTGTTGAGGTTCTGGTCATCGAGCATCTTGCGGGTCATCACCGTGACCGACTGCGGGGTTTCCTTCAGCGAGTGCACGCCCTTGCCAATGGTCACGCCACCGGTGGTGTAGGAGTTGCTGCCCTCGGTGGTGGCGCCCAGGCGGCTGGCGTTGACGTTGGTCGGGGCCAGTTCCATCGCGCTGCCGGTGGCCGGGCCGAGGACGGTCACGGTGTTGCCGTCACGCTGGTAGCGGATGCCGGTGCCGTTGAGCATCGCCTTGAGTGACTCATCGTCCTGGTAGCGGCCGTTGAGTGCGCTGGAGCGCAAACCTTGCAGGCTTTCCGGGCTGTAGATGATTTGCAGGCTGGTCTGCTGGCCAAGGGTTTGCAGCGCTTGAGCCAGTGGCTGCGACGGGATGTTCAGGGTCCATTCCTGGGCCTGGACATACGGCGCTGCCGTGAGTGTCAGTGCCAGACCAAGGCCGGTGCCGGCCAGTCGAGTGCGTGTCGCGCCGTGCACCAGCAGGGCTCGAGTCAGAGGGCGAAGCATGAAACGGGATGCGGACATGAGGTTAAGACCTTGGCAGGTATAGTTGTTAATGGTTCTTATTCATCTCATTAAGACGAGGAAGCCGCGGCAAACCGGAAAATTATTTTTCCGGCCTGGCCGCGGCCGCGTCGATCAAGCGGTTTGCAGTTCGCTCTTGACCCTGCCGGCCTCCATGCGCACCAGTTGATCGGCGACGTCGAAGTAACGGTCATCGTGGGAAATGACGATGATGGTCTTGCCCAGACGTTTGAGGTCTGGCAACAACTCTGTGTAGAAAATACGCCGAAACGTCGGGTCCTGATCGGCCGCCCATTCATCGAACACCAGCACCGGCCGCTCTTCGAGCCAGGCATTGACCAGTGCCAGACGCTTGCGCTGGCCGGTGGACAAATCGGTGGTGCTGAACGCACCGTCGCGCACGCTGACCTTGTGCGCGATCTCCAGACGTTCGAGGTAGCGAGTCGCGTCCTGCGGGACTTCGCGGTCGCCCTGAATCAGATCGTCGAACAGGTAATAGTCGGCAAAAATCGTCGTGAAATTCTGCCGGTAGTCATCGCGGTTGAGCGCGGTGATCGGCTGATCGTTGACGCGGATCTCGCCTTCGGTCGGCGCATACAAACCCAACAACAATTTGATCAGCGTGGTTTTGCCGCAACCGTTTTCGCCGACGATAAACACGATGTCGCCCTGTTCAATACGCAGGTTCACCGGCCCCAGACGGAACGGCTCACTGCCTTCCACAGGCGGGAAGGCGTAACGCACGTTGTGCAGTTCGAGGCTGTTGACCGCGCCGGGTTTCTTGCCCTGATCTTCCAGCAGCAGGTGCGGTTCGGGTGAGGAAAATTGCTCGCTCAGTTCGGCGATGCGGCGGAAGGCAATCTGCGCACGGCTGATGATCGGCAACGTGCTGACCAGATGCTCCAGCGGCCCCTTCATGTACAGCAGCACCAGGACGAAGCCGCTCATTACCGCTTTGTCGCCGCTGGGCCAGAAGGATTGCAGGGCCAGCGCCATGCCGATCACCACGAAGAACAACATCGAGCCGAAGGACTTGGCGATGACGAAGGTGTTGATGGATTTGATCTGGGTGTCGCAGATCTTCTCGGCGGTTTTCTGAATCCCGGCGACAAACATACGCTGGCGACGCGGGCGATGAATGCGCAGTTCCTTGGCACCCTCGGCAATCGCGTTGTAGTGTTTTTGCAGTTCGTCTTCGGCATCACGGGCGGCGTAGAAACCGCGCATGCCTTTGGCCCGGGCAATCGCCTGAATGGTCGTGCCGATGGCAATCGCCACCAGCATCATCAGGAACATCGGCCAGGACAGCATGGCCAGATAGCCGAGGCAGCCGAGGGTGACGGTCATGGATATCGCCAGCGGGGCAAACGCGAAAGCGAAGTCGCTGATGGTGTCGACGTCGTGGGTCAGCACCGGGATCAACCGGTGGCTGCGATAGCGTTCGATCTGGTCGATTGGCGCCGACAAGACCTTCTCCCCCAGCTCTTTGCGCAATTTGGCGATGATGTGCTGGCCGACGTAGTTGGTGCCGATGTCGGACAGAATCGTCGTCAGCAAGGCCAGCGCACAGAGGCCGGCGAAAATCATCACCACCGTGCGGGTCAGGCCGTCGTCGGAGTGCAGGGCATTGTTGATGGTTGCCAGCAGCACGGTGACGCTCAGGCCGCCGATCATGCCGAGCACGATGGACACAGAGACGATCAGGCGGAAGGGCTTGAGCAAGGCGAACAATTCGTTGATCGCCCCACGCGTAGGCTTGGTCATGGAGGATTCCTGCTTCGGTGCGGAGGGAGTGCCGGTACTAAAGGAAAACGAATGGTCACGGACTTTCTTTAAACGACCGCAGACGGCACTGCGGTCGTGGCGGGCAGGATCAGAGGTCGCGCACTACGCGAAACCCGAGCCAGTCGCCCTTGCTGGTTGGCCAGCTGCTGTTGCGGTTGCCGGAACGCGAGAACACCGGCGCCTCGCCCCAGTCGTTGCCACGCATGACCTGGCGTTCGCAGTTTTCCTGAGTCCATGGGCGACCGTCGTTCGGTACGCCGGAATAATCCTTGTGATAGCAGTCGGCGGTCCATTCGTAGACGTTGCCGTGAGCGTCGTAAACGCCGAAGGCATTGGCCGGGAATGTGCCTGCCGGGGAGGTGAAGTTGTAACCGTCGGCGGCGCCATAGGTGTTGGCGTGTTTGGAGATCTGGTAGTTGTTGCCTTCATCGAACGGGAAAGGGAAGGGCCCGCTGCTGCCGCCGCGTGCGGCGTACTCGCGGATCGATTCGCTTTGCAGGCGATAGGCATGACCGGTTTTTTTCGACAACCAATCGATGTAGCCCTGGGCTTCGGCGACGTTCATGCACACGGCCGGGTCGCGGGCAGTCTGTTTGAATTCCGGTTTGCCAGCGGTGCAGCGGCGGCCCGGGCGATCATCGAAGTCGTAAGGCTTGTTGCCGGTTTCGCGCACATACGCGTCCCACTCGCCGACCAGCACCTGAAAGCGGCTGATGGCGAACGGTTTGCTGAAGGTCACGTCGTGGCGCGGGCCTTCGTCCGGTTCGCGGCCGACTTCGTCATCCGGGGTGCCCATGGTGAAGGTGCCAGTCGGCAGCACGACCATTTCCGGGCAGTCCTTGCAGTCCTTGAACACTTTGCCCGGCGCCGGCGGCGTCGCCGCTTGAGCAGCACCGGGCAGCAGGCCGGCGCACAGCGCGGTCAGGGCCAGCGCGGGCAGGGCCTTGAAGGTGAAACAGGCGTGAGGCTTTTTCATGAGTCGTCTCTGTGAAAGGAAAACTGGAGTCGAGGGATCAGGCGCGCCGTTTTTTTTCGAGGAGGGCCATGAAACGCTCCACTTCGGCTTCGTTGTTGAGCAGGCCGGGCGCCGTGCGAATCACCGGGCCGACGTCGCGGCTGACCGCATCGCAGATCACCCGGTTTTGCATCAGGTAGGCGGCCACTTCGTCGCTGTCCTGGCCCTTGACCCGGAAGAACGTGAAACCGGCAGAAAATTTCGGCTCGAGCGGGGTCACCAGTTCGATGTCCGCGCGTTCGCGCAGGCGCTGTTTCAGATAGCTGTTGAGCTGATGAATGCGTGCCTGAACGTCGGCCTTGCCCAGTTGCAGGTGCAATTTGAACGCTTCGTCCACCGCCCAGCGATGCTCGAAGGCGTGATAGCCGCCCGGGGTCATGATGGTGGCGAAGGAAGTGGCTTCGGAGAACGTCGGCACGCTCGGGCTGACGTACTTCAGCTCTTCGCTGCGGCTGCATACGATGCCGGTGCCGCGCGGACCGAACATCCATTTGTGGGTGCCGGCGATAAAGAAGTCGCAGTTCATCTGCGGGAAACTCAGGTCGTCGACACCGAAACCGTGCACGCCGTCGACCACGTAGATCAAGCGGTCCTTGTCGTCACGTTGACGGTTGTGTTCATCGACCAGCCGCGAAATATCGCTGATCGGCAATTTCACGCCGCTGCCCGAATGCACCCAGGTCATGCCGAGTACGCGGGTCTCAGGGCGAATGTTGCGGTTGATCGTGTCGAGCACCTGATCCATGGAAATGCTTTGCGGCGTTTCGAACAGCTTGAGTTTGCGCACCCGGGTGCCATCGCGGCGGCTGCGGAAATCGAGGATGTTGCGCGTGGAATAGTGTTCGTGTTCGGTGGTAAGGATTTCCTGATCCGCGCGCACCTGCACGCTGCCATAAATCATCGCCAGGCCTTCGGTGGTGCTGCCAGTGAGGGCGATCTGGCCGGGCTTGGCTTGCAGATACTTGCCGGCCCAGACCCGCACGTTTTGCTGCAATTGTTCGTTGCTCCCCAGATCCCAATCCATCGCCAGTCCCGGATTCCGGTCGAGCGTGGCGCGATGGCGTTCGATGGCTTCGCGCACGGGTTTGGGATGGGAGGTGATCAGGAAGTTGGCGAAGTGGATCGCCTGCGGGTCCTGATCGAACAGCTGGCGCAATTGCGTCCATTTGTTCGCAGAAGCCACTGGCGAAGTCGTGGCCATTGCCGGCGCCGCGAGGCTGGCGCCGAATGGCAGGGCAGCCGCCATCACACCGGCCTGTTTCAGAAAGGTCCGGCGGTCAGTCATGGCTTGGCAGTGTCCTGACGGGAAATCAGCGCCGGTTTCGCGGCTTTCTGCACCTGATCCCAGACGCGCATGAAGTTGCCGCCCCACAGCTTGGCGATGTCCGCTTCGGAGTAGCCGCGCTGGATCAGTTCGGCGGTGACGTTGCGGATTTCGCCAACGTTCTCCCAACCCTTGATGCCGCCGCCGTCGTTGAAGTCGGACGAGATGCCGACATGGTCGATACCGATTTTGCGCACCGTGTAATCGATGGCGTCGCCGAGATCCTTGAGGGTCGCTTTCGGCTCTTCTTCAAGGATGCCGTAGAGGCCGCTGGCGTACTGGCCGAGTTTCTGTTCCGACCAGGCGGTGATGATCGGATCGCCCGGCATCAGCGCCATGGCCAGGTTTGGCAATGGCGGCAGATCGAAGCGTGCGCGCAGGGCATTGAGTTTGTCCTGCGTGCCCTGGGTCAGCGGCTTGAGATACTGCGAGAAGCCAACCACCTGAACCACACCGCCGCTGTTTTTTATCAGCTGCAATTCCTTGTCGCTGAGGTTGCGCGGAATATCCACCGCCGCACGCGGTGCCGAGTGCGAGGCCACCAACGGTGTGCGGCTTAACTGCGCAACCTGTTCCAGGCCTTTGGTCGACATCTGCGAAACGTCGATGATCACGCCCAGATCGTTCAAACGGTGCACCGCTTGCTTGCCGATATCGGAGAGGCCGTCGAGGGCGTCCGGCGAGTCATTGAAGAACGGCAGCGGGCGCGACGAGTCCGCCCAGCTGTTGTTACCGATGTAGCTGAAGCCGAACATGCGCATGCCGCGCCCGGCCCACAGGTCCAGTTTGCTCAGGTCGTTGCCCAGTGGATAGGCATTGAGCATGCTGATGAAAATCGCAAACTTGCCTTCGCCGTGCAGGCGGCGGAAATCATCCGGGGTGTAGGCGATGCCGACCTGATTGGGGAAGTCGCGGACCATGCCGGTGATGATCTTGTAGCGGACTTCCTGCTGGTTGCGGGCTTCTTCGACAAAACCTTCGGTGGGGCGATGCGGGGCATTTGGGCCGTTCCACATTTCCGGCCAGCCGAACACGGTCAGCGCAGCGCCCGACAAGCGTCCGCGATTGGCCTTGATCAGGTCGAACTGGCCGGAGCCGTCCTTGTCGGCTTCGTTGCCGTGGGCGCCGAAGCTCAGCGGAACGGTGATGTGGCTGTCGAACGAGAGGAGGCGATCCTGCAATTCGGTCGCCTGTTTCATCACCTTTACCGGGTAGCCAGGGTTGTCCCGGAACCAGTAATCCCAGGTCAGAAACCCTGCGCCGGCGCTGATCGCCAAGGCCAGCGGCAGGCCGATAAATAGAGCCTTTTTCGAACGCGGTTTTGTCATTGCCATCTCATTCAGGTTCGCCGTCGAGGTGCAGGCGCAGGGGCCTTTGCTATCTGGGAGGAACGAGTGGCCGGGCGGGTAATTTAGTCGCGCGCAGGAAAAGCGCTGACGGCGCATCGCGATCTTTTGCCGGGGCCGTAAATTTCCCCGGCGAGCAAACGTTCTAGCTTGGATAAAGCCTGCTTCATGGCTGACACAGGTAGGGCAATGACGATCTCTCGACGCTGGTTCATGGCGGGCATGGCACTCACGGGCGCCGCGCTGCCTGCCGCTTTTTATGCACATCGTGAGCTGACCCGCGAGGAGTTTCCGATCACCCCGGGAGAGGCCACGGTCGACCTGGCCGATACGGCTGGTCAACAGTTGGCGGACAACCTGCGCGGCGTCTGGGATATTCGTTTCAGCGGCGCTGCGGCGGGGCTCGATGGCTTGCCACGCGAAGGCCTGGAGCTGTTTCTCGACATTGCCCACCGGGGGCGCGGCTTGCGCGGGTTTCTCGATACCGGTGCCAATCTGCGTTCAGCAGAACCTGCGCGTTATCAGGTGATCGGCGATCTGGCGCCGGGCAACGGCGCCGAATTGTACTGGCGGCTGATGCGCACCGATGCGCCGCACGCGCCGCCGGTCTACGAATTCAAAGTCAAACTCGACGAAGTCTGGGCGGCGTTCGGCAATGCCGGCAGCGGCACGTTCACCGGGCATGTGTTGCGCCTGGATCGGCCGTTGGCGCTGCCTGAACTCGACAACCATTTCATCGCCATCAAGCGGCGTTTCCCCGAGGCGCGTGAGCGCACTGGGTTGAACCCGACATTATTGGCGTGGCTGGTGGCGCCGGAACATCGCCTGTTCCACCAGCTCTGGCACGCCAGCCGCGACAAGTGGCACAAGCTCTCGGAGAAAAAACGCGACGCGCTGCGCGGTATCGGCTGGCAACCCGGCCCCCGTGACAAGGAGCGCGATGCCCGTGGGCCGAGCAAGGATCGCAATGGTTCGGGCATCGACTTCTTCTTCATGCACCGGCACATGCTCGGCAAGGCCCGTTCGATGCAGGATTTGCCGTCCTGGCAGGCCTTCCCGATGCCGCAGCCGGAACTGGAGCGTGACCGCCAGGGCTTCGCCCGCTACTTCGACAATCACGACGGCGACGCACTGCCTCCGACTTGGCTGACCGAAGGTGACGACGAGTACACCAAGTGGGTCAGCGACATCAAAGCGGCCGAGACTTACCACAGCAATTTCCAGGTGTGGGAATCGCAGTACCGCGACCCGCGCTACCTGGCGAAACTCAGCCTCGGCCAGTTCGGTTCGGAAGTCGAATTGGGTCTGCACGACTGGTTGCACATGCGCTGGGCGTCGGTGGCACGGGATCCGTCCAACGACATTCCGGTGCCGATGGCGCGCGATCAGGCGGACTTTGCGGCGCGCTGGTATGCGCCGGAAAACGACTTCCTCGGCGACCCGTTTTCCTCCCATGTGAACCCGGTGTTCTGGCGTTTCCACGGCTGGATCGATGACCGTATCGAAGACTGGTTCCGTGCTCATGAGCGTTTTCACCCGGGTGAAGTCAGCCGGCTGGAAGTCAACGGTGTGCCGTGGTTCGCACCGGGGCGCTGGGTTGAGGTCGACGACCCTTGGCTGGGGCCGGACACCCATGGCTGCAGTACCGTGCCGGGGTTGCAAATCGGCCGCTCGGTGGAGATGGACCCGGAGACGATGAAGCTGGCGTTGCGCATCACGTTTGGCGATGAAGACAACATGGCCGACCTGTTCCGCAAAGTGCCGCAGCGGCCGTGGTATGCCCGGCATCTGAAAGTGAAAGGCCGGCAACTCTAAGCGCAAAAAAATCGCAGCCAGGTGCTGCGATTTTTTTTGCCCCGAGAATTCAATCAGTCACGACACGATCCCCGTGTAGGAGCTGCCGAAGGCTGCGATCTTTTGATCTTGACTCTTAAAAGCAAGATCAAAAGATAGATCGGAAGAGCGTCGTGTAGGGAAAGAGTGTAGATCTCGGTGGTCGCCGTATCATTAAAA
>NZ_AKJR01000298.1:0-6859 GCF_000282235.1 Pseudomonas sp. GM24
TGCCGAAGGCTGCGATCTTTTGATTTTGCTTTTTAGAGGTCAAGATCAAAAGATCGCAGCCTGCGGCAGCTCCTACCGGGGATTGCGCGTCTACACTCAGTTGCACCAATGGAGCTAGCGGCAAAGGAGTGCGCCATGTCGCCTCGTTCGCGATTCAACAGCCCGGCCCGGCAGCGCGGGGCGATTGGCTTGATGGCGGCGGCCACCCTCAGTCTGGCGGTGGTGATGCTGTTGTTGGTGGTCGACACCGGCCGCCTGTACATGGAACAGCGCAAATTGCAGCGCGTGGTCGACAACGCCGCCCTCGAAGCCGTCAGCCGTGGCGGTAATTGCCTGCCGGGCCTGAGCGCCGCCAGTTATGCCGGGCAGAGCGCCGTGCGCAATGGCTACCTCGTCGATGCCAGCAACACCCTAGCCACCACATGCGGCACCTTGGTGACGGCCGCCACCGGCCTGCGCACGTTCGCAGTGGATGCCACGCAAGCGGCAGCGGTCAAAGTCGTCGCCAGTCGCACGGTGACCAGCAGTTTTGCCGGTGGCGTACAGGCCTTGTTCAGCGGCACACCGGTCAGTCTCAATACCACGCTCAATGCCTCGGCGGTGGCCGCCAAACCGCAGCCGACGGTGGCCCAGTTGAATATTCGCAGCACCCTGGCCAGCATCGATACGGCGCAGTCGAACATCCTCAATCCACTGTTTTCCGGATTATTGGGCGGTAACGTCAATCTCACGGCTCTGGGCTGGGATGGCCTGCTGAACACCGACATCAACTTGCTCAAATACCTTGATCAACTGGCGATCAATCTCAACGTCGCGGCCGGCAATTACACGCAGTTGCTCAACACCCAGGCGACCGTGACGCAACTGATTCAGGCGGCGGCGACGGTGGTGCAGCTCAATGGCGCGACCGCCCAGGTGATCACTGCACTGGGCCAATTGCAGGTCGCGGCAATCAATGCCGCGCCGGTCAAACTCGGCGACATCCTGCAACTGCAGACTGGCACCACGGCGGCAGGGCTGGACGCCAATCTGCAACTGCTGCAACTGATTCAGGGCGTGGTGCAACTGGCCAACAGCAAGAGTGCGGTGGCAGCGACATTGCCGATCAGCGTGCTCGGGCTGGCGAATGTCACGGTGCGGGTGAAAGTGATCGAACCGCCGCAGTTTTCTGCGATTGGCGATCCGGCGCGGGCCAAGGTCAACCCGACCGGGGCGGACCGGATTTATGTGCGTACGGCGCAGGTGCGCACATTGGTGTCAGTCAGTCTGCCGGTGCTCAGCGGCGTCACCGGGCTGACCAATGCCGTGCTGGGGCTGGTCGGTGGCTTGACCCCGACCCTCAATGCACTACTGAGTCTGAATCTGGTCAGTACGCTCAATTCAGTCCTGTGTCTGTTGGGCGCCGGTTGTGAGCAACTTGATCCACAATTGCTGCCATCACCGCAAATCGACATCAGTCTGGATGCCGGTGGCGCCAAGAGTTATGTCACCGATTACAGCTGTCCGACGGGCACCACCGGCACCAAGAGCCTGACCGCGCATACCATCACGTCCATCGCTGATTTGAAACTCGGCAAGATCGATCCGACCAATGCCTTCTCTTCGGCGGCCGAACCCACGGTGGCGCCCTTGGCGCTGATCGATCTGGGGATCGTCACCTGTCACAAAATCCTGCTGCTCGGCACCTGTGATCCTGCCACCCATGTCCCTTTCGGCGCGGGAGGCATCGGCATCATGCTCGACACCAGCGTCGCGCAAAACACTCAGGATCTGGTCTTCTCCAGCGCCACGCCATTCGCCACCCCGGCCAACCTCAAATTGCCCCCAAGCATTCAGTCAGCCGCACCCACCAACAACATCGTCGGCAGCCTGTCGAACACCCTCGCCGGCATCAACCTGATCGTCTACAAACCCCAGGGCAGCAATCCATTGGGTGCCGTTGTTACCGGCGTCGCCTCGTTGATCAGCGATGTCACCAGCAAGTTACTGCCAGTGGTGACCAATCTGGTCAGCCCGTTGCTCGACCCGCTGCTGAACAACCTGCTCAAAGGTCTGGGCATCAATCTGATGGACGTCGACGTCGGCGCCAACATGACCTGCGGCCAGACCGGCAAGGCCTATCTGGTGATCTAGGCGTCCACGGCAACCGGCAATTCGATGCAGAACCGTGCGCCCTCCACCGAGTTGCGCACGCTCAACCGGCCACCCATGTTGTCGATGATGCCGTAGCTCACAGACAATCCCAGACCGGTGCCGACGCCGATCGGTTTGGTGGTGAAAAACGGCTCGAAGATCCGCTCCAGCAAACGTGGATCGATACCGCCACCGTTGTCCTCGACCCACAACCGCACGCACTGTTCATCGCGTTCGGCATAGATTGAGATCCACGGTTTGAAGCTTGAGTCCTTCTCGCGTTTGCTCAGCAACGCATCCCGCGCGTTGACCATCAGATTGATCAACACCTGTTCAAGCTGATCGACGTAGCCGCGCACCTGGACCTCGAACCCGGTCTCGCTGATGCGCAAATCCACGCCTTTGCCGCGCATGCCCTCGGCCAGCAGCGACAGCGTGCCTTCAATGGCCGAGGCGGGGTTGAACAGTTGCTGCTCGATCTCCGAGCGCCGGCCGAATACGCGCATGTGATCGACCACTTTCGCCGCACGCTGCACCTGCGCGTCGATGCGGTTGAGTTTGTCGGTCAGGTAGTCGACCTGCACATCGCCGTTGCCCAGACGCTTGAGCACGTTGACGATGGCCATGCGCATGACGTTCAGCGGCTGATTGATTTCATGGGCCAGGCCGGTGGCCATTTCGCCAAGGGTGGCCATTTTCGCGCTTTGCGTGAGTTGCTGCTGCGAGCGGCGCACCTCGGTGTTGTCGCGGCCCACCGCTTGCACTTCGATCAATTGGCCGTGTTCATCGAATACACCGCGATCGGACCAGACCCACCAGGCGTGTTCGCGGCCGGGCAGTTGCAGGCTGATTTCTGCGGTGCTCACCGGCTGCTCCGCCGTCAGTGATCCGAGACGCTGGACGAATGCGGCGCGTTGTTCCTCGGACATCCAACTGCCCAGATCGACCCCTGGCAGTTGCTCCGGCGTGCATTCCAGATACCTCGCCAGCGGCCGGTTGCCAAAGGTCAGAATCAGGTCCGGGCGATAACGACAGATCATCGCTGGCGAGTCCTCCACCAGAATCCGATAGCGCTCTTCGCTCTTTTTCACCTGCTCGGCCGCCAGGGTCGCCTCGGTGACGTCCAGCCACAGACCGACTGCTTCCACGGGCAGGCCCAGGTCATTGCGCAGCAACTTGGCTTCATCGAGCAGCCAGTGATATTCACCGTGACGATCGCGCAGCCGATAACGCGCGCGCACTGAACCTTCGCGCAACAGCTGGCGACTGCGGGCGAAATACAGGTCACGGTCTTCGGGGTGGATCATTTCGACCAAGGCCCCGTCCCCGCAATCATCAAGGCTCCAGCCCAGCAACGGCTGCAGGCTGGCACTGAAGAACGCCGGAATCAGTGCACCTTCGTGGTACTGCTGGACGTAAATTACTGCGGGCGAACTGGCGATCAGATTGTCGAGCCGTGCATGTGCGGCAGCGGCTCGTTGGTGCTGGTTCTGAATGTCGCTGATATCGAGCATGAAACCGACCAACCGGCGGTACTCGCCGCTGCCAATCACTTGGCCCTGCACGCGATACCACAGGGGGGCCTGCGCGGGATCATCGCTGCTCAGACGCACCGAAAGCGTCAGGGCTTCGCCCTGTTGCTGCAAGGCTTGCAGACGGCTGCGCAGCTCTTCACGGTCGGCGGGATGGATTTGCCTCAGCCAGTCTTCCAGCGATAATCCGCCAGGGTTCACCTTCAGGGCTGCGGCCAGCGCAGGCGCCAATTGAATGTTGTTGTCGCCTGCAAGGATCTCCCACCAGCCGGTGCCCAGCAGGGTTTGCAGCGCTTCGATGCGTTCCAGTTGCAGGTGATGTTGCTGTTCACGCAAACGCCCCAGTAAAGGCCCGGCCAGTGCGCCGACCAGTGCGATCCAGTCGCGCTCGGTCAGGTACGGCGCGGCGCTGTCCACGGAGTAAAAACCGCAGAGCAGCCAAGCCACCACGCCGCGTTCATCGCTATACGGCACCGCGAAACCTTCGGCATTGCCGAACAGGACTTGCACCCGCGAGTGTTCGTCGAGGCCATGGTGTGCGCCGACACGCTGTGGCGCGACACCGTTCAGGCTGTCCAGCGGCGTGCCCAGACGCTGCTGGTCATGCCACAGATTCGGCGCATCGTGAGCGCGATACTGGCGATAGATTTGCCAACCCTGTTGCTCGTCATCGAGCAAAGCCAGGGCCACACAAGGGATATGCCAACGCTGGGCGATCAGTTGCAATTGTTCGCTGACGATCACTGGCAAACGCAACTGGCTGCACGCGCGTAACTGTTCGCTGATCTGCCCGGCAATCAATTGGCAGGCATCCCGCTGACGCGATTGTTGACGTTCGAGCAGCAAGTCGGCGATATCGATCAACTGCATCAGCCAGCCTTCGCCCTGCGGCTGCACCCAGCCACGCAGGTGCACGGTCTGCTCGCCCAGACCGAAGAAGTCGAGATCAAGCAGCAGCCCCTGCCACTCCCTTGGTCGACCTTCGATGGCCAGTGTGCTGTGCGGCAGCAGGTAGGCGCTCAGCGGTAAAGGGTGTTCGTGAGGCTTGAACTGCGCCAGCAGATGCCGCAACGGCCCAGCCATTTGCAGCACGCCACCGTCATCGTTCAGGTACAGGTGCAAGCCTGTTGCGGGTGAGCCGAGAGGGTCGGGCAACTCATGGGCGGCGGGTGGTGTGCGTTTGAGCAAGCGCCCGAACAGTTTGTCCCCCGACGTCAAAATTGCAGACTCGATTTGGCGGTCAGATAGGTGGGCAGACTAGGCACTGTGCCAACGACCGGAAGCACCAGAAACGGCATGACCTGATTCAACTTGCTGACTGGATAATCCACTCGCACCGTCAGCAGGCCTGACGCGCTGTATTGGCTGCTGGTATCAACGCCGACCACCAGGTTGAAGACCGGCGGAATCCAGGACAATTGCTGGGTCAGCGTGGCATTCGCGGTGTTAAGCACGACCGTTGGATAGTCGGGCGTGTTGGGGTCGACCGCGACACTGCGGCGTACCGCTTCGGACGTGGCCTGATTGAACGATTGCATCATCACCAACGGCAGGCTGTAGCTGACCAGACCGTAGAACACGGCGAAAAAGATGATGAACACCAAGGCGAACTCGATCGCCACCGCACCTTTTTGCGACTTCCGAAAGCCGGTTTTCATGAGTGCGTCTACCCTGACTGTCACTGCGTAGTATCAGCATAGAATCATTCCGCAAAAATGGACGGTTTTTACCCGATGTACAGTTTTGTCCTCTTGATCTGGCTGGGGCTGTGCGCGGCGCAAGACGCCCGCCAGCGACGCATCGCCAATGGGCTGACCTTCGGCGTCGCCGCGCTGGCGCTGATCTGGCTGCTGTGGACCGGCAGCACTTGGCTGGGCGCTGATGCGGGGCAGGGCGGTTGGGCTTGCCTGATCGCTCTGGCGCTGACCCTTCCGGGTTTTTTCATGGGCCGGATGGGTGCCGGCGATGTGAAATTAATGACAGCTCTGGGCCTTGCGACGGACGGTCTGTTCATTCTTGGCGTGTTTATTGGCGCAGGGTTTGCCAGTGTGGTCTGGCTGCTGCTGGCGCCAAGAGTCTGGCTCCATATGAGTCAAGGGCTTAGAGATCGTCTGCGATATCTGGCGCCAGATAAGTCAAAAAAGCTGCCATTTGCACCGTTCGTGTTGGTGGGGGCCGTGTTTGTCATGCTTTGGATCCACTAGTCGCCAAGCGCCACTAGTCCTATGTACATAGTCGGAAAGTACGTCTACTTTCAAAGGAACTGGTTATACAGCCAAAGGCTGGCAGTACAGGAATGGTCAGCTTTGGCCTGGCACATGGAGTAGCACGTGAACAAGCTTACGTCTGCGGTAAAAGTCCTCGTGGTCGACGATCAGCCGTTGATTGTTGAGGAGCTGTGCGAGTTTCTTGAAAGTAGCGGTTATCGCTGTGTGCCGTGCGAATCGAGTCTGCAGGCGATCGAGCGTTTTACTGAGGACGCGGAAATCGGTCTGGTGCTGAGTGATCTGCACATGCCGGACATGGATGGCATTCAGTTGATTCAGGCGTTGCAGCGACTGGCGGGCAAGCATCGGGCTTTTGAGGCGATCATGCTCACCGGGCGTGCCGACAAGCAGGATGTGATCAAGGCGTTGCGTGCCGGGATTGCTGATTACTATCAGAAGCCGATTGATCTGGATGAATTGCTCGAAGGTGTGCGGCGACAGGAGGCGGCTCTGCAGGAACGGCAGAAGAATCTGCAACTGGGGCATTTGAATCAGAAGTTGCAGTATCTGTCTGAGTCGATTGATGACCTTTATCAGGATCTGGACAAGGTACGGCGTAGTCCTTCGTCGGTGGCTCGCGATGGATTGGGGGGTGAGTCTGCTGAGGCTGAGGCGCAGGAGATGCCGGCGATTTTCAATCAGTTGTCGCCGCGGCAATTGGATGTGGCGCGGTTGGTGGGCAAGGGGCAGACCAATTATCAGATTGCCTGTGAGTTGGGGATTACCGAGAACACGGTGAAGCTTTATGTTTCGCAGGTGTTGCGGTTGACGCATATGCATAATCGGACGCAGTTGGCTCTGGCTTTGTCGCCGAGTGCTTCTGCTGCGCGGCAGAGGGTTACGGCGCATTGACTTGGCGGCCTTTGGGCCGACCAGGTTCTTGGGGTTTGGTGTGTATATCCGTTTTTTTGGGTGTTGCGGCTGGCG
>NZ_AKJR01000299.1:0-6008 GCF_000282235.1 Pseudomonas sp. GM24
CGAACTCAGGTCCTGAAAAGCCCCCGATCTGCTCCCTTTCCCCCTCGTCCCCCTTGGGGGAGAGGGCTGGGGTGAGGGGGTAAGTCTCACAGGCAACACGCTTTCAGTGAGCGCCCGCCGCTTTGTTGAGGTCGCTTTCGGTCCATTCGGTGTAGACGCAGGCGTCGGCAGTCGCCCAGCGCACTTGCACCGGATCGCCAGCCTTGAGCGGCATGCCGGCGGCGGACAAGGCTTTCACCGTCATCGAAGTCCCGCCCGAAGTGACTACGCTGCACGTCTGGCTCTCACCCAGAAACAGCACTTCCACAACCTTCGCTGAAACCTCATTCCAGCCCGAAGGCAACGGTTCGCTGATCGCCTGCGACACGCTCAACGCCTGCGCTTTTTCCGGCCGCACCATCAGCAAAACATCCTGATCGCTGTGCAACCCAGCGGTCAGGCGAATCGACAATGACTGGCCTTCAAACGAAGCCGCCGCATTGCCCTGCGCCTTGAGTTTGAGGAAGTTCGAGTTGCCGAGGAACGAGGCGACAAACGCATTCGGCGGATTCTGATAAAGGTCATAACCGCTACCCAGACCAACAATCTTGCCGTGACTGAAAATCGCGATGCGTTGCGACAAGCGCATGGCTTCTTCCTGATCGTGGGTTACGTAAACGATGGTGATGCCCAGACGGCGATGCAGTTGGCGCAGTTCGTCCTGCAAATCCTCGCGCAGTTTTTTATCCAGTGCACCGAGGGGTTCATCCATCAGCAAAATGCGCGGTTCGTAAACCAGCGCCCGGGCAATGGCGACACGTTGTTGTTGGCCGCCAGACAATTGCGAAGGGCGGCGATGAGCGAACTGCTCAAGCTGCACCAGTTTCAACATCGCATCGACGCGCTTCTCACGTTCAGCCGCCGCCAGTTTGCGAATCGCCAACGGAAAGGCGATGTTGTCGCGCACCGACAAATGCGGGAACAGCGAATAACGCTGGAACACCATGCCGATATCACGCTTGTGCGGCGGCACATTCACCAGCGACTGACCGTTGACGAGGATCTCGCCACTGCTCGGTGTTTCAAACCCGGCAAGCATCGACAGCGTGGTGCTTTTGCCCGAGCCGCTGGAGCCGAGGAAGGTCAGGAACTCGCCGTCCTTGATGTCCAGCGAGATGTTGTCGACGGCGGCAAAGTCGCCGTAGTGCTTGTTCAGGTTGCGCAGGCTGACCAGGGGTTTGTCATTCTGCTGGGAAGCGTCTTTGATCACGGCACTCATGTCGTACTCCTGGCGCTCAGGCGCTGATTTCGTTGCGCCGGCGCAGCGCGGCGGCGATGACCATGACCAAAACAGACAAGCCGATCAGCAGCGTCGAAGCGACGGCGATCACTGGCGTCAGGTCCTGGCGCAGGGTGGTCCACATTTTCACGGGAAGGGTTTGCAGGGTCGGGCTGGCCATCATCACGCTGAGTACCACTTCGTCCCACGAAACCAGGAAGGCGAAAAGGGCGCCGGCAACCATGCCCGGACGAATCGCCGGGAACGTCACCTTGAACACCGCTTGCAGGCGTGAAGCGCCGCAGATCACCGCAGCGTCTTCAATCGACTGATCAAACAGCTTCAACGAGTTGATGATCGAGATGATGGTGAACGGCAACGCGACGATCACATGGCTGACGACGAAGGCGAACATCGTCCCGGTGTAACCGAGCTTGAGGAACAGCGCGTACACCGCCACGGCGATGATCACCAGCGGCACGATCATCGGCAGGGTGAACAGACCGTAGAGCATTTCCCGACCAGGAAAACGTCCGCGCACCAGCGCAAACGCAGTCGGCAAACCGAGGGCCACGGCGCAGATCGTCGTCAGCACAGCAACCTTGAGGCTGGCGGCTGCAGCGTTCATCCAGTCGGGGTTGGAGAAGAACTGGCCGTACCATTTCAGCGTCCAGCCCGGTGGCGGAAACACCAGCCACTGCGAGGAGCCGAAAGACAGCAGCACGATGAAGACGATCGGCAACAGCAGGAACAGACCGATCAGCCCGGTGGTGGCGTAGAGACCGAAGCGCATACGCCGGCTCATCGCGTTGGGGGTCAGGAGCATGTCGGCTTACCTCGCGTTACTGGCGCCAACCGGGGATTCCGGCTGAAGCTTCAGGTAGAAGTAGAACAGCACCAGCGTGATCGCGATCAGCAACGCGGCGCCGGCACTGGCCAGGCCCCAGTTGAGGAACGATTGCACCTGCTGAATGATGAACTCCGGCAGCATCATGTTCTGCGCCCCGCCGAGCAGCGCCGGGGTGACGTAGTAACCGAGCGACATGACGAACACCATCAAGCCACCGGAGGCCAGACCCGGCCGGCACAGCGGCAGGAACACCCGGAAGAAGTTGGTCCACGGACTCGCGCCGCAGATCGAGCCGGCCTGCAGAATCATCGGGTCGATGGCCTGCATGGTTGCCTGCAACGGCAGCACGATGAACGGAATCATGATGTAGCTCATGCCGATCACCACGCCGGTGAGGTTGTGCACCATCTCCAGCGGCTGATCGATGATGCCCAGCGCCATCAAGGCCTTGTTGATCACGCCGGACGCTTGCAGCAACACCAGCCACGAATAGGTGCGGGCGAGCAGGCTGGTCCACATCGACAGCAGCACGATGTTGAGGATCCAGCGCCCCCAGCCACGCGGCACCAGGGTGATCGCCCAGGCCAGCGGAAAGCCCAGCAGCAGGCTGAACAGGGTCACCAGTCCGGCCACCGAAAAGGTGTTGAGCAGCACCCGGGCATACGCCGAGTTGGCGAACAGTTGCTCATAGTTGCCAAGGCCCGGGGTCGGTTCGAGCACGCCGCGCAACAGCAGGCCAATCAACGGCGCGAGAAAGAACAGGCCGATGAACAGCAGCGCCGGTACGAGATTGCCGGCGCCGCGCCAGCGTTGTTTGAGGGACGGGGCTTGCTGCATCGCAACCGCCTGTGTTCCGTGGGCCGAACCGGCAGCGCCGTTGGCGCTCCCGGTGGCAGTGGAGGGACGGGACGCGGTGGCCGCCATTTTCATTTGACCAGCCATTCGTTCCACCGTGTCGCGATGGCCTGGCCGTTTTTGGCCCAGTACGCGAAATCAAGAGTGATCTGATCCTTAGCGTAGGCAGTCGGCAGGTTGGGGGCCAGCGTCGAATCCAGACGCTCCACACTGTCGAGGTTGACCGGGGCGTAGGCGGTCAGGTTGGAGAAGTCGGCCTGGCCTTTGGCGCTGCTGGCGGCGGCCAGAAACTTCATCGCCGCGTCCTTGTTTTTCGAGCCTTTAGGGATGACCAGAATGTCGGCCATGACCAGGTTCTGTTTCCAGCTCACGCCCACTGGCGCGCCGTCTTCCTGCAGGGCGTGGATACGGCCGTTCCAGAATTGGCCCATGCTCGCTTCACCGGACGCCAGCAGTTGCTGCGACTGCGCGCCGCCGCCCCACCAGACGATGTCTTTCTTGATGGTGTCGAGTTTTTTGAAGGCGCGATCCAGATCCAGCGGGTACAGCTTGTCGGCCGCTACGCCGTCGGCCAGCAGCGCAAGTTCGAGCACGCCGGGGCTTGGCCATTTATACAGGGCGCGTTTGCCGGGGTAGGTTTTGGTGTCGAACAGGGCGCTCCAGTCCTGCGGCTTGTTGGCGCCGAGTTTGCCCTCGTTGTAGCCGAGGACGAAGGAGAAGAAGAACGAGCCGACGCCGTGATCGCTGACGAAGCGCGGGTCGATCTTGTCGCGCTGAATGACTTTGAAATCGAGGGGTTCGAGCAGGCCTTCAGCGGCGGCGCGCAGGGCGAAATCGGCTTCGACATCGACCACGTCCCATTGCACGTTGCCGCTCTCGACCATGGCTTTGAGTTTGCCGTAGTCGGTCGGGCCGTCCTGGACGACGGTGATGCCGCTGGCCTTGCTGAAAGGATCAGCCCAGGCCTGTTTCTGCGCATCCTGGGTGCTTCCGCCCCAGCTGACGAAGTTCACGCTTTCGGCAGCCATTGCAGCCTGGCCGGTGACGCTGAGCAGTCCCGCAAAAAAGATCGCGGTTGCAGCTTTGTTCAACACCATTTTTACGCCCTCATTGTTGTGTTTTTGAGCGGGCTTGCGTTGTTGCCCGCCTGTCGGGAGCAGTAGCTGGACGTTCGTTGGAGTGTCCGGTCTATGGAATATCATATTATGGTATTCCAAACTTTGTGCAAGCACTTTGCCTTACCGGTTATCTGGCCGGGCGGTTATTTGATGCGTTCGGCTTGGATGTTTTTGTGAATGTTAGATCCAGCCCCTCACCCCAGCCCTCTCCCTTCGGGAGAGGGGGCCGATCGGAGGCTGTTCAAAACCTGAGTTCGACTCGATATTTCAGGTCGAGGGATAACGGGCCAACAACTCGGTCAGCTCCCTCTCCCTCCGGGCGGTCCGACGTTTCGGGAGGGCTGGGGTGAGGGCAGCTTTATTCAGTGAACGGAATACTCTCGACCACCTCCAGGTCATACCCGGTCAGGCCAGCGTATTTCAGAGGAGGGCCCAGGTGACGCAGCTTGCCCACCCCAAGGTTCTGCAAAATCTGCGCCCCAGTCCCCACCTCCGAATAAATCCGCGATTGCGAACGACTGAACTGCCGCGGCGGCTGAGTCAACTGCGGCACCCGCTCCAGCAACGCCTGCGAAGATTCATGATTGGCCAGCACCACAACAACCCCATGTCCCTCAGCCGCGACCCGTTGCAGCGCCGCCCACAGCGTCCAGTTCGTCGGCCCGCTGTATTCGGCGCCGACCAGATCACGCAGCGGATCGATCACATGCACACGCACCAGCGTCGGTTCCTCACGGCGCAAATCACCCATGACCATCGCCATGTGCACGCCGCCCTCGATGCGATCCTCAAAGGTGATCAAACGGAACGTGCCATGCACTGTCGGCAGCTCACGTTCGCCAATGCGTTCAATGGTGTGTTCGGTGCTCAGGCGATAGTGGATCAGGTCGGCGATGGTGCCGATCTTGATCCCGTGTTTGCGCGCAAACACTTCCAGATCCAAGCGACGGGCCATGGTGCCGTCGTCGTTCATCACCTCGACAATCACCGAGGCTGGGGTGAAACCGGCCAAGCGCGCCAAATCACAACCCGCTTCGGTATGCCCGGCGCGAGTCAGCACGCCACCTTCCTTGGCGCGCAACGGGAAGATATGGCCGGGCTGCACCAAGTCTTCGGCGCGGGCATTAGGCGCGACGGCGGCGGCCACGGTGCAAGCGCGATCCGCCGCCGAAATGCCAGTGGTCACGCCAACCGCCGCCTCAATCGACACGGTAAACGCGGTGCTGAACACGCTGCCATTGGCCGGCACCATTTGCTCCAGGCCCAAACGCTGGCAATGTTCGTCAGTCAGCGTCAGGCAAATCAGCCCGCGTGCTTCACGGGCCATGAAGCTGATCGCCTCAGGCGTGCAACGGTCGGCGGCCAGCAGCAGGTCGCCTTCGTTTTCGCGGTCTTCGTCATCGACCAGCAAGACCATTTTGCCGAGACGATAATCTTCGATGATTTCTTCGATGCTGTTGAAGGCCATGCTGGACTCTCAGGGTTCGTTGGAAATATATTGGTATACCATAATACAAAATCAACAAAGAGGTCACTATGAAGGCGTACTGGATTGCTCATGTGGATATAGCCGATGTCGATCACTACAGCCAATACACCCAGCGCGCGCCGGCAGCCTTCGCTGAGTTTGGCGCGAAGTTTCTGGCCAGAGGCGGGCGCAGCGAGGCGATGGAAGGGCGCGAGACGCCGCAGCGTAGCGTGGTGATCGAGTTCGAAAGCTATGAGAAGGCTGTGGCGTGCTACCACTCGGCGGCGTACCAGGAAGCGAAGAGTTATCGCGAGGAATGGGCGAGGGCGGAGATCATCATCGTTGAAGGCATTGCCCCACTCTGAAGCCTACGGTATTGATCGTTCCCACGCTCCGCGTGGGAATGCCTCTTCGGACGCTCCGCGTTCGGCTGTGAAAGGGACGCGGAGCGTCCCGGGC
>NZ_AKJR01000300.1:0-8686 GCF_000282235.1 Pseudomonas sp. GM24
AAAGCACTCTACGGTGTACAACCGGAGTCGGCGGTGCGCAGCTTTACTGCAGAGAGGTGGACGGATTCCGTTACCGATTTTACGAACGGCACGTCAGGTAACTGGACCAAAGGGCCAGCAGGTTATCAAGGGCGAGTGACCAGTGGTGTGTTTCACAATGACACTACCGGCGCTTCGGGTCACTCGGGCTTACTATTCAGTCAATCATTTCGATTCGTGGTCGGGCATACCTACACATTCAGTTATCGAGTCCGAAACTTCAGCCCTCAGCCGACTAACATGCCCCCTATTTTTTCCGTCAGGTTTTCAACTGGCCAAGCAATCTTGCCGGTGTACAGCGTTCCCCGGACCGGCCAGTGGTATACCCAGACAGGCAATTTTTCCGTGACACAGAGCACGAACCATACGATTCAAATAATAAGCCATCAGGATCGAGGAGGCGGTGGTGGGACTGATGGTGGCAACGATTATCAAATCGATGACATTGTTGTTCGCCTGGCTCGCTGAGCCTCTTGAAGGGGCGCCGCTACGGCAGTTCTCCCGGCCTGGAACACAGACCTGATGATTCGCGAGGAACTGCCAGCCCTGCTTGTCAGTCGCATGAACAGGCACTCAGAATTCAGAGGAGTAACCGTGTCCAGCGATCCCGAGCGTCATGTAGTCGACGCGCCCGTCATCCATCGTCTCAGAGTGCTGACGGTCAACACGCACAAGGGCTTCACGGCGCTCAACCGGCGATTTATCCTGCCGGAACTGCGCGAAGCGGTGCGCAGCACTTCGGCCGATCTGGTGTTTCTGCAGGAAGTGGTGGGTGAACACGAGCGACATTCCAGTCGTTACAACGAATGGCCACAAACCTCGCAGTACGAATTTCTCGCCGACAGCATGTGGAGCGATTTCGCCTATGGGCGCAACGCCGTCTACCCCGACGGCCATCATGGTAATGCGCTGCTGTCGAAATACCCGATCCGTGAGTACCGCAACCTCGATGTGTCGATCACCGGGCCCGAACGCCGTGGCCTGCTGCATTGTGTGCTCCACGTACCGGGGCACGCTGAGGTCCACGCGATCTGCGTGCATTTGAGTCTGCTCGAAAGCCATCGGCAATTGCAGTTGCAACTGCTCTGCCAGTTGCTCGAATCCCTGCCCGATGACGCTCCGGTGATCATTGCCGGCGATTTCAACGACTGGCAGCTTCAGGGCAATGTCGCCCTCGCCCGTCGCGACTATCTGCACGAAGCGTTCGAGCGCCATCACGGGCGCCCGGCCAAGACCTATCCGGCACGCTTTCCGCTGTTGCGGCTGGACCGGATCTACCTGCGCAATGCCAGCAGTCATGACCCACAGATCCTCGGTAACAAGCCGTGGACGCATCTGTCCGATCATCTGCCGCTGGCCGTCGAAGTGCACCTGTAGCCGCAATAGTGACAGTAATGCAGGACACAATAAGGCAGCTCGTTCGTTGGTTGAAAGTTACCGACATACCTTCTGTCGGTAACTGAATGCCCCTGACGCGAGGCTTATACTGCGTTTATCCATGCAAACAACCACTTAGTTATGTGCAGAAAAACAAACGCTTGCAAAGCCCGTTTTACCACTACCGCTCATCGTTCAATTTCTTGACGGGTGCGCTCGACTCTTCTTATCTCTACCTTACTACCCCCGGAATCACTACCCGGGACGAGCCTTCGGACACTCGCAAAATCGAGCGGTCAGGGCTCGCCCCGCTCCATTCGGTCGCCCCTCGTTCGGGGTAGGAGAGACGCCACACAGAGAGAATGCATGCGCCTGCAAGGTAGACCTCCATGAGAACTTCAATCAGCCCACACGAGATCAAAATCACTTTCTGCACAGTGTCGAGTTCTATCTTGCTGTGCTCATCCATGGAGGCGCAGGCCGGTTCTGCGGCGGATGAAACCACACCGTGGTATCGCGCGGATGTGCCGGCGATGACGTTGCCTGCCACCGTCATCACCCCCGGCTCGCAACGCTTCAGCCCACGGCCCGATCTGCAGGGCACACGCTTGATTACCGAAGACCTCGCACCGTCCGCCTGGGATGAGTTGTACGGCAGAAGCGCCCGGCAGGCGCAAACCGATGTGCTGTCATCAGGCTACGCGATGCCCGGCAGCGGCGACTTCAAAGGGCCAGCCGTATTGACCGTGAAAGGGAGCAGCCATACCCAGACCATCGGCCTGATCGGCGGCGTCAACCAGATTCAAGCCAATGGCAACGGCGTGCTCACCAGTCGCGCGTTGGCCGATCCGAACAGTGACACCCTCAATCTGCAAGGCCAGAGCCTCGGTGCTTATTACAGCCTCACCGGTGCGCAAGGCTGGCACGTTGATCTGTCGGCCAGCGGTGGCCGGGTCAGTGGTTTCAGTCGCAACGGCCAAGGCGCCAGGCAAGCCACCGAAGGCAGCGCAATGACCTTCTCGGTGGAAGGCGGTTTTCCGATAGGGCTGAGTGACAACTGGGTGGTCGAACCGCAGGCGCAATTGATCAATCAACGCATCACCCTCGACACGCCGTACGCAGGCTCGGGCAATGCTTCTTCCACCGATCTGACAGCGTGGAGCGGTCGCGTCGGTGCACGTTTGAAAGGCAGTTACGATTTGAATGGCTTGCCGGTCGAACCTTATGTGCGCACCAACCTGTGGCACACCGTCTACACCGGCAGCACGGTGACGCTGGATCAGGTCGACAAGATCAGCAGCAGCCGCAAGTCATCCACCGTCGAACTGGGATTAGGTCTGGTGGCACGGGTGACGCCGGCGGTGAGTCTGTACGTGAGTGCGGATTACAGCAGTGATGTCGATGACAATGATTTGAACGGGATCATTGGCAGCCTTGGGGTGCGGATGCGTTGGTAGCGTTTGGCCTGGCGGCGATAGTGTTTGTGCTGACGCCATCGCGAGCAGGTTCACTCCTACAAGGGAACGCATTCCAAGTGTAGGAGTGAGCCTGCTCGCGAAGGCAGCGACGCGGTCTCGGATCAGCCCTCTGGCTTGAGGATCAACACCGCCAGCGGCGGCAGATTCAGTTCCAGCGACAACGACTGGCCATGGCTCGGCACTTCCTCGGTAAACGCCCCGCCGCCATTGCCGTAATTGGAACCGGCATAGGTGTCGGCATCGCTATTGAGCAATTCTGCCCAGCGCCCGGCAAACGGCACGCCGACGCGATAAGCCTGACGTGGCACCGGCGTGAAGTTGGCCACCACCAGCACCGGTTTACCGTCCTTGCTCCAGCGCAACCACGCATACACGCTGTTGATCGCATCATCACCGATCAACCACTGAAAGCCCTGCGGCGCGTCGTCCTGATCGTGCAGTGCCGGTTCTTCGCGATACAGTCGATTGAGATCGCCAACCAGTTTCTGCACGCCTTTGTGTTCGGAGTACTGCAGCAGATACCAGTCCAGTTGCTGATCGTGATTCCACTCGCGCCACTGGCCAAACTCGCAGCCCATGAACAACAGCTTCTTGCCCGGGTGGGTCCACATGAAGCTCAGATAGGCACGCAGGTTGGCGAATTTCTGCCAGCGGTCACCGGGCATCTTGTCGATCAGCGAATGCTTGCCGTGCACCACTTCGTCGTGGGAGATCGGCAGGATGAAACGCTCGGACCAGGCGTAGACCAGACCAAAACTCAACTCGTTGTGATGATGGGCGCGGTAGACCGGATCCTGCTGAATGTAATGCAGCGAATCGTGCATCCAGCCCATGTTCCATTTGTAGGCGAAACCCAAACCGCCCTGCTGCGTGCTTTGACTGACACCGGGCCACGCGGTGGACTCTTCGGCGATCACCAGCGCGCCCGGCGCTTCCAGTTCGACCACATCGTTCAAATGCCGGAGGAAGTCGATGGCTTCCAGATTTTCCCGGCCGCCATGGCGGTTGGGTACCCATTCGCCCGCCTTGCGCGAATAGTCGCGGTACAACATCGACGCCACCGCATCGACACGCAAGCCGTCGATATGGAAATGCTTCAACCAGTGCAGCCCCGAGGCCAGCATGTAGCCGTGCACCTCGGTGCGCCCGAGGTTGTAGATCAGCGTGTCCCAGTCCTGATGGAAGCCTTCCAGCGGGTTGCCGTACTCGTACAGTGCGGTGCCGTCGAACTGCGCCAGACCGTGGGTATCGGTAGGGAAATGCGCCGGTACCCAGTCGAGAATCACACCGATCTCGGCCCGGTGGCAGGCGTCGACGAATTCGGCAAACTGCGCCGGCGTACCATAACGCGCGCTCGGTGCAAATTGCGAGAGCAACTGATAACCCCAAGAACCACCAAACGGGTGCTCCATGATTGGCATCAGCTCGATATGAGTGAAACCCAGTTCTTTCACATACGGAATCAGCCGTTCGGCCAGTTCCGGCCAGGTGTACTGACGGGCCACTTCGCCCAGATCATCCAGCTCACATTGCCAGGAACCGGCGTGCAGTTCATAGATCGACAGCGGCGCCGAGTGTTTCTGGCGGTCACGACGGCTGCTCATCCAGTCCTGATCCTGCCAGTCGATTTGCAGCGGCTCGGCGACTTTCGAAGCGGTGTCCGGCGGCAGGCTGGTGGCCAGCGCCATCGGGTCGGCCTTGAGCGGCAGAATGCCGTGGGCACCGAGAATCTCGTATTTGTACAACTCGCCCGCTTGCAGGCGCGGGATGAACAACTCCCAGACTCCGGACGGATGACGCAGGCGCATTGGATGCCGACGGCCGTCCCAGACGTTGAAATCACCAACCACCGACACGCGTCGGGCATTCGGCGCCCACACGGCGAAACGCACACCGTCGACGCCATCAACGGTTTTCAGTTGCGCGCCGAGGCACGCACTGAGGTCACGGTGATTACCCTCGGCAAACAGGTACAAATCCATTTCACCGAGTAACTGGCCGAAGCTGTACGGATCCTCGGCGACCTGCTCGCCGCCCGCCCAACGTGTGCGCAGCTGATACGGCCGCGCCTGATCGAAATGGCCGACAAACAACCCCGGCGTTTCGGTCTGTTCCAACGGACCGCGTTCTTCACCGCTGTCCTTGTCCAGCACCACGACACTCAACGCACCCGGTAGATAAGCGCGAATGAACTGCCCGCCAGCGCCATCGCCGTGCGGGCCAAGAATGGAAAAAGGGTCGTGATGTTCAGCGCGCACCAAGGCGTCGATATCTTTCGCCGAGGGCAGCAATGTTTCTTTGACCGCACCCTGTTCCTTGTTCGAGAAACTCATGACTACTCTCCACCAAGATCGGAAAAGGGTTTAAGCCCCGTCAATAACCCATACAAACCGTGCAACGGCACGGGCAGCCACGTGGGGCGATTTTCGGCTTCATAGGCCACTTCATAGGCCGCCTTCTCCAGGCCGAACAACGCCAGCGCGGCGTCGGCACCTTCAGGATCTTGCCAAGCATGATCAAGACTAGCTGCCGCACGGCGATATGCCTGAACAAATGCCTCACGGGCCTCATGCAGATAACGCTCGGCGACCAGACGCCGCGCGGTTTCAGACTCAGCGCTGTGGTCAACGTTGTGCACGTTGATGGTCATCGCCGCCGCATAATCGAACGAGCGCAGCACGCCGCTGACATCCTTGTACGGACTGTGTTTGCCACGACGCTCGCTCAATGGCCGCGCCGGTTCACCCTCGAAGTCGATCAGGTAGGCATCGCCCTTGATCACCAGCACCTGGCCCAAATGCAGATCACCGTGGACGCGAATGCGTAAACCACCGACGGCTTTTTTCGCCAGATCCTGCACATGCGCGAGGATGGTTTTCTTCTCGTCGATGAGACGTTTGACCAGTTTCTGATCCGCCGCATTGAGTTCGCCCTGATGCTGCTTGAGCAGTTTCAAGGCGTGCTCGACCTGCGCCACGACATCCTTGCCCGTCGCCTGCATATCCTTGACCGTCGACACCTGCGGGGCGAAGTCGGGATTGTCGGTAGGCTCGGCAAGCATTTGATGCATTTCGCCCAGACGCTGACCGAGCATGCCGGCAAAATCCTTCAACTCGCCGAGGGCGTTGTAATGCTGTTCCTGCTCGGACATGGCATCGGCCAGCTCATCACGCAGCGCCCGTTCGAGGTTGTTCTGCGTCCACTCCCAGGCATCGCCCTGATTGCTCAGGTAGCCTTGGGCGATCATCAACAGGTTGTCTTCGCCCTGGGCGTCGCGGCGAATCACCGAGCCGAGCAGCGGAGAGATATTGGCAAATCCGGCCTCGGTCAGGTAAGCGCTCATCTCCAGTTCCGGGTGTACGCCAGAAGCGACTTTACGTATCAGCTTGAGCACCAGGCTGTTGCCGATCACCACCGAACTGTTCGATTGCTCGGCGGACAGATAACGCACTTCCGATTCGGCACCGAGGCCGAGTTTTTCCAGATGCGGCGTCGGCACAAAGCGGATTTCGCCCTCGCTCGACTCAAGTACGGTGCTGTTCTGCATGCCTTGCAGCACTGCACGAACAAATGCTTCAAGACTGAACGCGTCGGTGATCAGACCAACCTGTCGTACACGGCGTACACGGGATAAGGCCAATTGCTGCGGCAACGCCGGGCCGACCTGATCCTCGGAAATGAAACCGAACGGCAGTTGATAACGACTGGTCTGCCCACCGCTGGTGACTTCAATTTCGCTGAGCAGCACCGGATGCTGCGCATCGCCGAAACGCACGCCATAAGCCAGATGTACTTTTTCGATGGCGGCGTCCTTGCCGGCGAACCAGCGGCGGTTCTGCAGCCAGCTCGGCAGAATGCTTTGCTCCAGCGTCGTGCGCGACGGCGCTTCGAGCAGTTCTTCCATGCGTTTTTTCAACACCAGTGTGGTGAAGTCCGGCAGGCTTTGCGCCGGTTCCACGTGCCAACTCGGCATCTGGTTTTCTGCCGCCAGGGCGAACCAGTAGAAACCGTACGGCGCCAGGGTCAGGAGGAAATTCAACTGGCCAATCGGCGGGAACGCGTTACCGCCGAGCATCTCCACCGGCACCATGCCGACGTAGGCCGACAGATCCAGCTCCACCGCTTGCGCACTGCGCGAAACGTTGGCCACGCACAGAATAATTTCGTGCTTGCCATCGGCATCGGTGAATTCGCGGGTGTAGGCCAGTACACGGCGGTTGTTCGGTGAGAGCATTTTCAACGAGCCACGGCCGAACGCCTTGGACTGCTTGCGCACCGCGAGCAGACGGCGGGTCCAGTTCAGCAGCGAGTGCGGATCGCCAGACTGGGTTTCGACGTTGACCGACAGATAGCCATATTGCGGGTCCATGATCGGCGGCAGCACCAGACTCGCTGGGTCGGCGCGGGAGAAGCCGCCGTTACGGTCGATCGACCATTGCATCGGCGTACGCACACCGTCGCGGTCGCCGAGGTAGATGTTGTCGCCCATGCCGATTTCATCGCCGTAATACAGGGTCGGCGTGCCCGGCATCGACAGCAGCAGGCTGTTGAGCAATTCGATGCGACGGCGATCACGCTCCATCAATGGTGCCAAACGACGGCGGATGCCGAGGTTGATCCGCGCGCGACGGTCAGCCGCGTAGTAATTCCACAGATAGTCGCGTTCTTTGTCGGTGACCATTTCCAGCGTCAGTTCATCGTGGTTGCGCAGGAAGATCGCCCATTGGCAATTGGCGGGAATTTCCGGGGTCTGGCGCAGAATATCGGTGATCGGGAAGCGATCTTCCTGGGCCAGCGCCATGTACATGCGCGGCATCAACGGGAAGTGAAACGCCATGTGGCATTCGTCACCGTTGAGGCCTGCGGCATCGGTGTCGCCGAAGTACAGCTGCGTGTCTTCCGGCCATTGATTGGCCTCGGCGAGCAGCATGCGGTCGGGGTAATTGGCGTCGATCTCGGCGCGGATCTGCTTGAGGACGTCGTGGGTTTCGGGCAGGTTTTCGTTGTTGGTGCCGTCGCGCTCGATCAGGTACGGGATCGCGTCGAGGCGCAGGCCGTCGATGCCCATGTCCAGCCAGTAGCGCATGACCGAGAGCACGGCTTTCATCACTTGCGGGTTGTCGAAATTCAGGTCCGGCTGGTGCGAATAGAAACGGTGCCAGAAGTACTGGCCGGCAACCGGGTCCCAGGTCCAGTTGGATTTTTCCGTGTCGAGGAAAATGATCCGCGTGCCGTCGTATTTCTGATCGTCATCCGACCACACATAGAAATCCCGCGCCGCCGAGCCGGGCTTGGCCTTGCGCGCACGCTGGAACCACGGGTGCTGGTCCGAGGTGTGGTTGATGACCAGCTCGGTAATCACCCGCAAGCCGCGCTTGTGCGCTTCGGCGATAAAACGCTTGGCATCGGCCATGGTCCCGTAATCGCTGTGCACGCCGCGGTATTCGGCGATGTCGTAGCCATCGTCGCGACGTGGTGACGGGTAGAACGGCAATAGCCAGATAGTGTTGACGCCGAGGTCGGCGATGTAATCGAGTTTGGCGATCAGGCCGGGAAAGTCGCCGATCCCGTCATTGTTGGAGTCGAAAAACGATTTGACGTGAACTTGATAGATCACCGCGTCCTTGTACCAGAGCGGGTCTTTGATAAAGGTGGCTGCCTTGGGTTTCTTCGCCATGTGAAACTCCTGAAAAATTCGTTTCTGCACAGAATCTGATTGTGCTGATCCCCCTGTAGGAGCTGCCGAAGGCTGCGATCTTTTGATCTTGCTTTTAAAAGATCGCAGCCTTCGG
>NZ_AKJR01000301.1:0-2296 GCF_000282235.1 Pseudomonas sp. GM24
TTTGCTGAATCCATAATCGACCTCATCTTTCAGGTCGATGTATGACGCAAGACAACTCGGTCGGCTCCCTCTCCTGGGGGAGAGCGATGGGGTGAGGGCGATTGCCGATCAGCCCACTTAACCGCGAGCCAACTCCAACAATCTGGAACGCCAGGCCGCCTTCGCCGGCAGCGCCAAAAAGAACTCGTTCAACAGCGATTCCCGCGCCGGATAGCAGAACGCATCCCCGCGCAGATCCAACACTTCACCGCCCGCTCCTTCCAGCACGCCTTGCGCCGCCGCCGTGTCCCACTGCGAAGTCGGCGCCAGTCGCGGATAGCAATCCGCTGCGCCTTCCGCCAGCAGACAAAATTTCAGCGAGCTACCAATGTTCGCCAATTGCAGCTCGCCCAGACTTGCACTCAGCCCTGCCAGCAGACGCTCCTGCTCGGGACTCGAATGCCGCCGGCTGGCCACAACCGTAAACGCCTCGCCCGGCCCCGGCACATCTCGCACCTGAATCGCAACCGGCGTGCCGCCCTCGTCGCAGCGCCACGCACCAAGCCCGGCACCGCCAACGTAGAAACGACCATTGGTCGGCATCGACACCACACCAAACACCACGCGACCGTTTTCGATCAGCGCGATGTTCACGGTGAACTCTTCGCTGCCGCTGATGAACTCCTTGGTGCCATCCAGCGGATCGACCAACCACCAACGCTGCCAATCCGCGCGTACGCTCTGGGGGATGTTGGCGTCTTCTTCCGACAACACCGGAATGCTCGGATCCAGCGCCGTCAGCCCGGCGACGATCAGGTGATGCGCGGCCAGATCCGCCGCCGTCACCGGCGATTCATCGGACTTGGCCGTGACTTCAACGCCGGCGCGCCAGAACGGCAAGATCGCCTCGCCGGCCTGCAAGGCCAGTTCAATCACCGGCGCCATCAACGGATGGGGAAACTTCATCGACATTTCACTCATGCTGGAAAGAATCCGCGATCGGTCAGCAGATCGCGGGTCAAATACAGTGCAGCCAATGCACGGCCTTCGGAAAACTGCGGATTGAGCGCCAGCGACGACAATTTGCGCAGGTTCACCTTGTCGACGCGCATCGGCTCTGGCTCGTCGCCTTCCAGCCGCTCTTCGTACAAATCGGTAGCCAGAACGACCTGGATCTTCTGGCTCATGTAACCGGGCGACAGCGACAGCTCGGTCAGATGCTCCAGTTGTCGCGCGCCAAATCCGGCTTCTTCCTTGAGCTCCCGCTCGGCTGCCGCCAATACGTCTTCGCCCGGTTCGATCAAACCTTTAGGCAAGGACAGTTCGTACTCATCGGTACCGCCGCAATATTCCTCGACCAACACCGCGTGTTCGGCATCCAGCATCGCCACGATCATCACCGCGCCGTAGCCCGCACCTTTGCCGACCAGACGCTCGTAAGTGCGTTCCACGCCATTGGAAAAGCGCAGTTTGAGTTCTTCGACGCAAAACAGACGGCTGGTGGCGACGATCTCGCGGGCAAGTACGGTGGGTTTCTGGCGCATGCAAAGCTCCTTGGCGTGAACGCGCTACTATAACGCGGCTTTCCCGATTGTTTATGTCGGATATCTTTCTACCGTTCGAGACGTTGCCATGCCTTCATTACCGTGGTCCGACATCGATACCGTTCTGCTGGACATGGACGGCACGCTGCTGGATCTGCACTTCGACAATCATTTCTGGCTGGAACACCTGCCCCAGCGTTACGCCGAACTGCACGGGGTCAGCCGGGCCATGGCCGAGATGGAATTGCAGCCGCTGTTCGAACGCCACGCCGGCCAGTTGCAGTGGTACTGCCTGGATTTCTGGAGTGCCGAGCTGAAGTTGTCGGTGCGTGAACTGAAGCTGGAAACTGCGCACCTGATTGCCTTGCGGCCGGATGCCGATACCTTTCTGGAAGCGATCAAGCGCGCCGGTAAACGGGTGATCATGATCACCAACGCGCACCGCGATTCACTGTCGCTGAAGCTGGAACGGATTGAGCTGGCGCCGTATTTCGAACGGCTGATCAGCTCGCATGATTATGGGTTTCCCAAGGAGAACCCGCAGTTCTGGGATGCCTTGCAGGCGGACATCGGCTTTGATCCGGCGCGCAGTCTGTTTATCGACGATACCTTGCCGATTCTGCGCAGTGCGCGGGATTTTGGCGTGGCACATTTGCTGGCGGTGAAAGAGCCGGACAGCCGCAAGGGGCCGAAGGACACGGCTGAGTTTGCGGCGGTTGAGGATTACCGCAATCTGATCGCTGGCCTTTGATCTTTGTAGGAGCTGCCGAAGG
>NZ_AKJR01000302.1:0-6843 GCF_000282235.1 Pseudomonas sp. GM24
CGCTATCGCGAGCAGGCTCACTCCTACAGGGTATTGCGGTGAATTCTGGACATAAAAAAGGGCCTGCAATTGCAGGCCCTTTTTTGTTTCGCGATTCTGTTTAAGGCTTGTGCGCCCGCGACAGGAATTCGTGCGATTGCATCTCCAGCAGACGGCTCAGCGTGCGCTGGAATTCGAAATTCAAGCGGCCGCCGGTGTACAGATCCTTCAGCTCGACTTCAGCGGAGATGATCAGCTTGACGTTGCGGTCATAGAACTCGTCAACCATGTTGATGAAACGGCGGGCGATGTCATCGGTGGTGACGCTCATCTGCTCGACACCGCTGAGCAGCACGGCGTGGAAAATCTTGCCCAGTTCGATGTAGTCGTTCTGGCTACGTGGGCCGTCGCACAGTTCGCGGAAGTCGAACCAGGCCACGTCGTCACACGTGCGCAGCGCACGGATCTCGCGGTTTTCGATCATCAACACGTCGTTCTCGACCGCTGCGGTGCACTCTGGCGTCAGAGCCTTGAAGCTCTTGCGCAGGCTTTCGTGAGCGGCTTCGTCGAGCGGATAGTGGAACAGTTCCGCTTGTTCGAGGTGACGCAGACGGTAGTCGACACCGCTGTCGACGTTGACGATCTCGGTGTTCTGCTTGATCAGGGCGATGGCTGGCAAGAAACGCGCGCGTTGCAGGCCGTCCTTGTACAGACCGTCCGGCACGATGTTCGAGGTCGCGACCAGGGTCACGCCATTCTTGAACAACTCTTCCATCAGCGTGCCGAGGATCATCGCGTCGGTGATGTCGGAGACGAAGAATTCATCAAAGCAGATCACCCGCGACTCGGTCGCAAAGCGCTTGGCGATGATGGTCAGCGGGTTTTTCTCGCCGCCGAGGGTTTTCATCTCTTCGTGCACACGCTTCATGAAGCGGTGAAAGTGGGTGCGGGTCTTTTCCTTGAACGGCAGCGCTTCGAAGAAGGTGTCGACCAGATAAGTTTTGCCGCGACCTACGCCGCCCCAGAAATACAGGCCCTTGACCGGCGTCTGATCTTTTTTGCCGAACAGTTTGCTCAGCAGACCCGGTTTGTTCTGATCGGCGGCGATCAGATCCTCGTACAGACGCTGCAGATGACGCACAGCAGTTTCCTGCGCGGCGTCATGGAAGAAGTCCGGGCGTTTCAGATCAGCTTGGTATCGTTCTAGGGGCGTCATAATTCGTTAGCAAGGCAACAAAAACGGGCCGTCACTGTAGCGACGGCCCGTGGGAATGGCAATCGGCCCTTGGTCGGACCGTGCCGCCGATTAGTCCTGAACCGGGGTCAGCGCGACGCGCAAAGCCTCGATGGCCGCGTCCCGCGCAGCAGCGTCGGCGAATGCCGGGCTGTCGCCAACGCACTCGCCATGCAGCCACACACTGAAGTTCAGGTCTTCTTTACGCACCTCCAGATTGAGACCGGCTTGCAGCTCCTTGGTCACCTGCCCGGCGGTTTTACCATCGGCGAAGTTGCGCGACAGCAGCAGTTGCTCGCCATCGGCCGCCAGCAGACGGAAACGGAAGCTGCCGTCGTCTTCACGGAAGCTGACGAAGCGTGCGGCTTTTGCGGCTTTCTTCTTGGTCGTCGCGGCAACCTGAACCTGATTGACGAAGGAACGCAGGCCAACGGCTTCGCGCAGTTCGTTGAGGAACGGCGTTGCCACGGCACGGGCTTTCTTGGCGCCGATCTGCAGGATGTCTTCCAGATCCGCCGGGCGCTCGATCAACTGGTGATATTTGTCGCGCGCGTCGCCGAGATCGTTGTCGAGCAACTGGAACAGACGGTTCTTCGCCTCGCCCCAACCCAGACCGCCGAGCAATTCGCTGCGGAATTCGTCAGCCTGCGCTGGCGTGGCGAAGGCCTGGAACAGGGTGAACAGGTGCGAGTTGTCAGGATCCTTGGCTTCGCCTGGCGCTTTGGAGTCGGTGACGATGCGGGAGATCGCGTCCTTCATCTCTTTGGCGCTGGAGAACAATGGGATGGTGTTGTCGTAGCTCTTCGACATCTTACGACCGTCGAGGCCCGGCAACGTCGCCACGCTTTCTTCGATCAGCGCTTCAGGCATGGTGAAGAATTCTTTGCCCTGACCGAACAGGTGGTTGAAGCGCTGACCGATGTCGCGGGCCATTTCCACGTGCTGGATCTGGTCACGACCGACCGGTACTTTGTGCGCATTGAACATCAGGATGTCCGCCGCCATCAGTACCGGATAGCTGTAGAGGCCCATGGTGATGCCGGCGTCCGGGTCTTCACCGGTTTCGATGTTCTTGTCCACCGACGCCTTGTAAGCGTGCGCACGGTTGAGCAGGCCCTTGGCGGCCACGCAGGTCAGCAGCCAGGTCAGCTCAGGGATTTCCGGGATGTCAGACTGACGGTAGAACGTCACGCGGTCGACATCGAGGCCACCGGCCAGCCAGGTCGCGGCGATTTCCAGACGCGAGCGCTGGATGCGCAGCGGGTCATCGCATTTGATCAGGGCGTGGTAGTCGGCCAGGAAGTAGAACGAATCGGCATTGCTGTCGCGGCTGGCGAGGATCGCCGGGCGGATGGCGCCGGCGTAGTTGCCCAGGTGCGGCGTGCCGGTGGTGGTGATGCCGGTGAGGATACGGGTACGGTTCGTCATGGGTAATCGCTTGTCAGACTGCAATCAATTCGAGAGACGCGGCAGGATCAGATCCTTGAGATCGGTCAGCTTGCCATGAAAAAAGTGTCCGCATTCTGCCACTTTCAGCAGCTCATGGGGGCGCTGGAGTTTTTCCGACCAGTCGTAAACCAGTTGCGGATCGATGACTTCGTCGGTTTCCGGCTGGATCACCGTGAGTTCACCCTGCTGCGGCAGTTGATCCTGCTCGCCCAGACGCATCACCGCCGGAGCAACCATGAACAGGTGCTCGAGCTGTACGCCCTGCGCTTCGAGTCGACCGCCGAGACTTGCTGCAACAAATCCGCCGAAGGAAAAACCGAACAGGGTCAGCGGCAGATCCGGGTGTTTTTCTCGCAGCCATGCAGCGGCAGCCTGAGCATCGTCGATCTCGCCGATGCCCATGTCGTGCGAACCTTCGCTGGCACCGACGCCACGATAGTTGAAGCGCAAGGTAATCAGGCCCGCATCGCGCGCGGTGCGCTGCAGGGTCGAGACGACCTTGTTGAGCATGGTGCCGCCCTGCACCGGGTTCGGGTGGCAGATCAGCGCGATGCCGATTGGCTGCTCGTTATCCAGGTACAGAGACTCAAGTTGACCCACCGGGCCGTCAATCACTACAGGGGTTTCACGCATCAGCAAGGAAGGAACTCCGTGACCTCGAATCAGGTCGACTCGTCTAGCAAATTGTCTGTGCCAATCTATTGCGAGTGAATCGCGGTATACAGCGCAGGTTCGAGCCGTTAACGTAAAGCAAAGCCGTTTATAGAGGAAGGACTCGTGGAACACTCGCTCTTAGTTTGGTTGTTACCGACTCTTGCCCTGGTTGTGGGTGTCGCCATTGGATTCCTGATCGCGCGCGTTGCGCCGAACGCCGCGCCGAGCCGTACGCAGCGTCAACTGGATGATATCCAGGAGCGTTTCGACAGTTATCAAAACGAGGTGGTCACCCACTTCAACAGCACCGCGATGCTGGTCAAGAAGCTGACCCAGAGCTATCAGGAAGTGCAGGATCATCTCGCCGAGGGCGCCAATCGTCTGGCCCTGGACGAGCAGACCCGCCAGCGCCTGATCGCCGCCCTGCACGCTGACGCGGCAGTCGCACCACGTGAACGCCTGACGCCACCGCGCGATCAGGAGCCGCCACGTGATTACGCACCGAAGACCCCGAACTCACCGGGCATGCTCGATGAGCATTATGGTTTGAAGAAGTAATCAGCCTTCGCTGACAAACAAAAAGCCCCCGGACAGTGATGTGTCCGGGGGCTTTTTTGTATCCGATGATTTGTGCCTGTTTGTTATGCCCCCTTCGCGAGCAGGCTCGCTCCCACAGGGTTAGGTGTGGAACACAACTTTTGTGTACATCATCAATTCCTGTGGGAGTGAGCCTGCTCGCGATGAGGCCATAACAGGCCAGACAAAAAAATGCCCGATCACTGGACCGGGCATTTTTTCATTCAGGCTAGCGCTTACGGATACTGCTGAACCGTACCCGGCTGCTGTTGCTGCTGACCACCATACTGCTGACCCGGGATCGCCTTCAGGTTGACTTCAACCCGACGGTTCTGCGCCCGGCCATTCACGTCACCGTTGCTGGCAATCGGGTTATCCGGACCGGCGCCACGGGCCGAGAGGTTGGCACCGCTGACACCTTGCGAGGTCAGATAGGTCGCCACGCTCTGCGCACGACGCTGCGACAGGTCCATGTTGTGCTGGCGGCTGCCGGTGCTGTCGGTGTAGCCAACAATTTCGATCTGGTTCTGGTTGAATTCTTTCAACGAGTTGGCCAGGTTGTTCAGCGGCTGGTAGAAGCTGGAAGCGATGTTCGCCGAGTCGGTAGCGAAGGTGATATTGCCCGGCATGATCAGCTTGATCTGATCGCCCTGACGCTGCACTTCAACACCGGTGTTGGCCATACTCGCGCGCAGTTTCTTTTCCTGCTGGTCGGCGTAGTAACCGTAACCGGCTGCGGAGGCACCCACCACAGCCGCACCGATCAGGGCACCTTTGCCGCGGTTGTTGTGGTCGATGGCGGCACCGGCGAGCGCACCGGCCAGAGCACCGAGGCCACCGTACTTGGCGGTTTTGCTCATGCCTTGCGAGCCACCGTCAGCCTGGCCCTGATTGTCATACGGGTTAGGCGAGGCACAGCCGGACAGCAAGGCCACGGCAGTAGCGACAATAATCAAACGACGCTTGGTGAACATGGAGAGCTCCTGGTTTTTCGCATTCTGTGGTGCAGCGGCCACTGGGTTAATGGACCTGCGCGGGCGTTTGATCATGACAATGCACAAAAATTCCGCCGGGCACTCGTGACAAAATATTTAGGCGCGCACAAACGGGTTTTCGCGCATCTCGTCCCCCAGACGCGTATCCGGCCCATGTCCGGTCACCACGATTGCGTCCTCGTCCAAGGTATATAGCCGCTGCTTGATCGAACGCACGATGGTCGCCTGATCGCCGCCCCACAAATCCGTACGCCCTACGCCGCGACGAAACAACGTGTCGCCGGCTATCAACAGCTTAGCCTCGGAAAACCAAAAGCTCATGGAACCGGGTGTATGACCTGGCGTATGCAGCGCCACGCCGCAGCCGCAGGCCAGCTCTTCGTCGTCGCTCAGCCAGCGATCCGGCGACGGCACGGGCACATACGGCACACCGAACATCTGGCATTGCATTTCCAGGTTGTCCCACAGGAATTGATCTTCCTTGTGCAGGTGCAGGGTCGCGCCGGTTTTTTCCTTCATTTGCCCGGAAGCGAGAAAATGATCCAGATGCGCGTGGGTGTGAATGATGCTGACGACTTTCAGGCCCAGCGCATCAAGGCGCGCCATGATCAGATCAGGGTTGCCGCCGGGGTCGACGACGATGGCTTTCTTGGTCAACGGGTCGCCAATGATCGTGCAGTTGCACTGCAAAGGGCCGACGGGGAAGGTTTCGCGGATGAGAGAAGGCGTTACAACTGACATGAAAAATCCTCGACAGACGGCGGACAGCATTTTTTCAGGATTCTACTGCACGCGCCGATACAGAATGCCAGGCCAGTAATTTGACGCCACTAATCAGAAAATAGTGGCCCTATGATGTCAAATGTATAAATTCTGGTGCAAAATCGCGTTTTTTTTGTAGCGGCCGCATTCAGGAAGGGTCGCATAGCTCTCAGGAAATCCTATGCCAACGCCCAAGACGTATTCGATCAGTTTGCCCTCCACGCTGACGGGCAATGCCCTCGTCGACAGCCTCATCTCCGGCACCTATTGGCTGGGAGCCAACTGGAGTCCGACTGGGCCGACCAACCTGAGCTATAGCTTCATGGCACCGGTCACTTCGTATTTCGTGACTGATTACAGCCCCGACAACGAATACAACGCACTGTATGAGCTCACGGCCGGGCAAAAAACCGCCATCACCAGCGCGCTGGGCGCCTGGAGTGCCGTCGCCAACCTCAACTTCACGCTGACCACCGACACCCTTTTCAACGTCGGCGACATGCGTTTTGGCGGCTATCGCTTGATGGACGACAAGACCGCTGCGTGGGCTTACTTCCCGGCCAATACGCCAGTCGCCGGCGATGTCTGGATCGGTCCGCAGACCAATGATCCGAACCCGGGCAAAGGCACCTACGACTACATGACGTTCGTGCATGAAATCGGCCATGCGCTAGGACTCAAGCACCCGTTCGACGCCAGCTCGACCAACAAGACCCTGCTCGACCCGACGCTCGATGATGTTCACTTCACGGTGATGAGCTACAACAGCAATTATTCCTACCAGCCAACCACGCCAATGGTGCTGGACATCATCGCGATCCAGAGCCTGTATGGCGCCAACATGGCGTGGCAGGCCGGTGACACTGTTTACAAGTGGGCAGCCAACCAGTCGATTTTCGAGACCATCTGGGATGGCGGCGGCAACGACACCATCGATGGCAGCAACCAGCTCGCAGCCGTCAGCATCAACCTCAATGAAGGCGCTTACAGCCAGATCGGCAAGGCGTTCATCGATTACAACAACCAGACCGCGATCAATGACGGCCTGGCGATTGCCTACGGGGCGAAGATCGAGAACGCCATCGGTTCTGCGTTCAACGACATCCTCACCGGTAACGCGCTGAACAACACGCTTGATGGCGGCGCAGGTGCCGACACCATGTCCGGTGGCGATGGCGTCGACACCTACTACGT
>NZ_AKJR01000303.1:0-2485 GCF_000282235.1 Pseudomonas sp. GM24
CACGCTCCGCGTGGGCATGCAGCCCGTGACGCTCCGCGTCACTGGACGCTCCGCGTCCCTAGAGGCATTCCCACGCTGAGCATGGGAACGATCAATAGCGTTTTTCTCACGCTGAAAGCGGTCTGCCGCTGCTTGCCGCCGTGCCACAGCGGACTACCATCAAAAAGAGGAAAAAATGCTGCGAACCGCTCAAGTTGAGGGCCGAAACTACCGACACAGTACAAATAGGGCTAATACTCCAAACAGCAGCATTTCGGCCAAGGCCACGGGCAAATCATCCCCGGTCTGATTGTCCCTTTGACTGCAAACACGGGATTGCCAATACTCATGGCAACTTGACGCTACCCGCACGGAACAAGGAATAACCCTTTGAAGCTGGAACTCAAGAACAGCTTGTCGGTGAAGTTGCTCCGGGTCGTGCTCCTGTCGGCATTGATCGTCGGCGTAGTCTTGAGCTGCGCGCAGATCGTTTTCGATGCCTATAAAACCCGTCAGGCCGTTGCCGGCGACGCCGAACGCATCCTCGACATGTTCCGCGACCCGTCGACCCAGGCCGTTTACAGCCTGGACCGGGAGATGGGCATGCAGGTGATCGAAGGCCTGTTCCAGGACGATGCCGTGCGTCAGGCCTCCATCGGCCATCCCAACGAAGCCATGCTCGCGCAGAAATCCCGCGACCTGCAGCAGTCCAACAGCCGCTGGCTGACCGACCTTATCCTCGGCCAGGAGCGCACCTTTACCACGCAGTTGGTGGGGCGTGGCCCGTACAGTGAGTATTACGGCGACCTGAGCATCACCCTCGATACCGCCACCTATGGCGAAGGCTTTATCGTCAGTTCGGTAATCATCTTCATCTCCGGCGTGTTGCGCGCACTGGCGATGGGTCTGGTGCTGTACCTGGTCTATCACTGGCTGCTGACCAAACCGCTGTCGCGGATCATCGAGCACCTCACCGAGATCAACCCGGATCGCCCCAGCGAGCACAAGATCCCGCAGCTCAAGGGCCACGAAAAAAACGAACTGGGCATCTGGATCAACACCGCCAATCAGTTGCTTGAGTCGATCGAGCGCAACACCCATCTGCGCCACGAAGCCGAAAACAGTCTGCTGCGCATGGCCCAATACGACTTCCTCACCGGTCTGCCGAACCGTCAGCAACTGCAGCAGCAACTGGACAAGATTCTGGTCGACGCCGGCAAGCTGCAACGTCGGGTCGCAGTGTTGTGCGTGGGGCTGGACGATTTCAAAGGCATCAACGAGCAGTTCAGCTACCAGACCGGCGACCAATTGTTGCTGGCTCTGGCCGATCGCTTGCGTGCCCACAGCGGCCGCCTCGGCGCCCTCGCCCGCCTGGGTGGTGACCAGTTTGCGCTGGTACAGGCCGACATCGAACAACCTTACGAAGCAGCGGAACTGGCGCAAAGCATCCTTGATGATCTGGAAGCGGCGTTCGCCCTCGACCATCAGGAAATCCGCCTGCGCGCGACCATCGGCATCACCCTGTTCCCGGAGGATGGCGACAGCACCGAGAAGCTGTTGCAGAAGGCCGAACAGACCATGACCCTGGCCAAAACCCGCTCGCGCAACCGTTATCAGTTTTACATCGCCAGCGTCGACAGCGAGATGCGCCGCCGTCGCGAGCTGGAAAAAGACCTGCGCGATGCCCTTTTGCGCGATCAGTTCTATCTGGTTTATCAGCCGCAGATCAGCTATCGCGATCACCGCGTGGTCGGCGTCGAAGCACTGATTCGCTGGCAGCATCCGGAACACGGTCTGGTGCCGCCGGACCTTTTCATTCCGCTGGCCGAGCAGAACGGCACGATCATCGCCATTGGCGAATGGGTTCTCGACCAGGCCTGCAAGCAATTGCGCGAATGGCACGATCAGGGTTTCGCCGACCTGCGCATGGCCGTGAACCTGTCCACCGTGCAGCTGCACCACGCCGAGCTGCCGCGAGTGGTGAACAACCTGTTGCAGATGTACCGCCTGCCGCCGCGCAGCCTGGAGCTGGAAGTCACCGAAACCGGCCTGATGGAAGACATCAGCACCGCCGCCCAACATTTGCTCAGCCTGCGTCGCTCCGGCGCGTTGATCGCCATCGATGACTTCGGCACCGGTTATTCATCGCTCAGTTATCTGAAAAGTCTGCCGCTGGACAAGATCAAGATCGACAAGAGCTTCGTGCAGGATCTGCTGGATGACGACGATGATGCGACCATCGTTCGCGCGATCATTCAACTGGGCAAAAGTCTGGGCATGCAGGTGATTGCCGAGGGCGTGGAAACGGCCGAGCAGGAAAGCTACATCATTTCCGAAGGCTGCCACGAAGGTCAGGGCTATCACTACAGTAAGCCATTGCCGGCACGCGAGCTGGGTGCCTATCTCAAACAGGCGCAACGCACTAACGCGGCTATTTTATAAAAGCAAAGATCGCAGCCTGCGGCAGCTCCTACATTTGGAATGCGTTCCCCCTGTAGGAGCTGCC
>NZ_AKJR01000304.1:0-4815 GCF_000282235.1 Pseudomonas sp. GM24
CCTTCGGCAGCTCCTACACGGATCAATGTAGGAGCTGCCGAAGGCTGCGATCTTTTGCTTTTTGGGCGGCAACTTTCATCAAACCGTCATCCCTCCCGCCTATCGTGAAACTCCCGTCATCGCCTTGGGAGACTCGAAATGGCTCAGCCCTACGAAGAACGCAACAGCGCCGCGAAAACCCGTCGTCAGCAGGAAGACCAGCGCCGCATGGAATTTCGCCGCGCTATCGAAGATCGCTTCGAACTCCGTCAGCTTCAGGCCGAAATCGGCGACTTTCCCGAGATCAATCACTGGCAGGCAACGCCCGCAGCTTCCCGTCGAAACGCTCAACCAGCGCGCTGATCTGCACGCGTTCGCTGCGGATAAACGCCAGGAAGGCGTGCGCTACCGGTGACAGGCGTTTGGCTTTGGCTTGCACCAGGCACCAACTGCGCAGCAGCGGCAATTCCTCGACCGGCAGCTCGACGAGTCCGCCGGTCGCCAGCTCCAGGTTCAGGGCGTGGCGCGTCAACAGCGCCAGGCCCAGACCCGCCTGCACGCATTCACGCTGAGCTTCGGCCGAGGCCACTTCCTGCGTCTGGGTGAAGTGCACGCGCTTCTCTTTGAAATACTCTTCGCAGGCCAGTCGCGTGCCCGAACCCGGTTCACGGATCAGCAATGTATAGGGTTCAAGATCCTGCAAACGCAACGGGCCCATGTGCGCCAACGGATGATCCGGACGCGCCACGGCAACGATCGGATTGTTGAGGAACGGCAAGAACTCCAGGCCCATGTCCTGCGGCACCATCGACATAATCACCAGATCATCGCGGTTGTCCGACAGCCTCCGGATCACTTGACCACGGTTGACTACCGTCAATTGCAGATTCACTTCCGGGTGCTGGCGCTTGAACGCGGCGAACAGGTGCGGGACGAAGTATTTGGCGCTCGATTCGACCGCCAGTTTCAATTGACCTTGCAGCGAGCCCTGCATGTCCGACAGCTGCATATCGAGGTTTTCCAGGCGCCCGAAAATGTCCCTACTGGCACGCTGCAAGGCTTCAGCGGCTTCGGTCATGTAGAGTTTTTTACCGACATAATCGAATAATGGCTGGCCGATCAGCTCCTCGAGCTGACGAATCTGTAGGCTGACGGCCGGTTGCGTGAGGGACATTTCCTCGGCTGCGCGGCTGTAAGAACGTAAATCACACACTTCGTTGAAGATCTGCAACTGGCGCAATGTCATACGCATCAAGGACTTACGCATTTTTTATGGGCTCTGACGGCGGGCTGATGTTTCAACTATAAGTCTTTGCTTATGCCTGACCCAATTTTTATTCATTTTTGTTAATCCCTCATGAGCGTTAGTGTGGACCTGCGACTAAATTGAAACATTTGGTCACGCGTCGACCTGGGTCTAGCAGGTCGTGGTGCCACCGGCTCAAGGGAACCTCCAAGTGATAACAAAGATCCTGATCGCCAACCGTGGTGAGATTGCCGTACGAATCGTGCGAGCCTGCGCCGAAATGGGCATTCGCTCGGTTGCGATTTTTTCCGACGCCGACCGTCATGCGTTGCATGTGAAGCGTGCGGACGAGGCCCATAGCATCGGTGCCGAGCCACTGGCCGGTTACCTGAACCCGCGCAAGCTGGTGAACCTGGCGGTTGAAACCGGCTGCGATGCGTTGCACCCCGGTTACGGTTTCCTCTCGGAAAACGCCGAGCTGGCAGACATTTGCGCTGAACGCGGCATCAAATTCATTGGCCCGTCGGCGGAAGTCATTCGCCGCATGGGCGACAAGACCGAAGCGCGCCGCAGCATGATCAAGGCTGGTGTGCCGGTTACGCCGGGCACCGAAGGCAACGTGGCCGACATCGAAGAGGCCTTGGCCGAGGGCGACCGCATCGGTTACCCGGTGATGCTCAAAGCCACTTCCGGTGGTGGCGGGCGCGGTATCCGTCGCTGCAACAGCCGCGAAGAACTCGAACAGAATTTCCCTCGGGTGATTTCCGAAGCGACCAAGGCGTTCGGTTCTGCCGAAGTGTTCCTGGAAAAATGCATCGTCAATCCCAAGCACATCGAAGCGCAGATTCTCGGCGACAGCTTTGGCAACGTCGTGCACCTGTTCGAGCGTGATTGCTCGATCCAGCGTCGCAACCAGAAGCTCATCGAAATCGCCCCGAGCCCGCAACTGACTCCGGAACAGCGCGCCTACATCGGCGACCTGTCGGTGCGTGCAGCCAAGGCTGTAGGTTACGAGAACGCCGGTACTGTGGAGTTCCTGCTCGCCGAGGGCGAGGTGTACTTCATGGAGATGAACACCCGGGTGCAGGTGGAACACACCATCACCGAAGAGATCACCGGGATCGATATCGTTCGCGAGCAGATTCGCATCGCCTCCGGCCTGCCGTTGTCGGTCAAGCAGGAAGACATCCAGCACCGTGGTTTCGCGTTGCAGTTCCGCATCAACGCTGAGGACCCGAAGAACAACTTCCTGCCGAGCTTCGGCAAGATCACCCGTTACTACGCCCCCGGCGGTCCGGGCGTGCGCACCGACACAGCGATCTACACCGGCTACACCATTCCGCCGTTCTACGACTCGATGTGCCTGAAACTGGTGGTCTGGGCACTGACCTGGGAAGAGGCGATGGACCGTGGTCTGCGCGCCCTCGACGACATGCGTCTGCAGGGGGTGAAGACCACCGCGGCGTACTATCAGGAAATCCTGCGCAACCCGGAATTCCGTAGCGGCCAGTTCAATACCAGCTTCGTTGAAAGCCACCCGGAACTGACCAACTACTCGATCAAGCGCAAACCCGAAGAGCTGGCCCTGGCCATCGCCGCCGCCATCGCCGCCCACGCAGGCCTGTGAGGAATACAACAATGTCCAAGAAGATCTTTGTCACCGATACCATCCTGCGCGACGCTCACCAATCGCTGCTCGCCACCCGCATGCGCACCGAAGACATGCTGCCGATCTGCGACAAGCTCGACAAAGTCGGCTACTGGTCGCTGGAATGCTGGGGCGGTGCGACGTTCGACGCCTGCGTCCGCTTCCTCAAAGAAGACCCGTGGGAGCGTCTGCGCCAACTGCGCGCGGCACTGCCTAACACGCGTCTGCAAATGCTCCTGCGCGGGCAGAACCTGTTGGGCTACCGCCATTACAGCGATGACGTGGTCAAAGCGTTCGTCGCCAAGGCTGCGGTAAATGGCATCGACGTGTTCCGCATTTTCGACGCGATGAACGACGTGCGTAACCTGCGCGTGGCCATCGAAGCGGTGAAGGCGGCCGGCAAACATGCGCAAGGCACCATCGCTTACACCACCAGTCCGGTTCACACCATCGATGCGTTCGTGGCCCAAGCCAAGCAGATGGAAGCCATGGGTTGCGACTCGGTGGCGATCAAGGACATGGCTGGCTTGTTGACCCCGTACGCCACCGGTGAACTGGTGCGTGCGTTGAAAGCCGAGCAATCGCTGCCGGTGTTTATCCACTCGCACGACACCGCCGGTCTGGCGACCATGTGCCAACTCAAGGCGATCGAAAACGGCGCCGATCATATCGACACCGCAATCTCCAGCTTCGCCTCGGGCACCAGCCATCCAGGCACTGAGTCGATGGTTGCTGCACTCAAAGGCACCGAGTTCGACACCGGCCTGAACCTCGAGCTGCTGCAAGAGATCGGCCTTTACTTCTACGCCGTGCGTAAGAAGTACCACCAGTTCGAAAGCGAATTCACCGCGGTCGACACTCGCGTGCAAGTCAACCAGGTGCCGGGCGGGATGATCTCCAACCTTGCCAACCAGTTGAAAGAGCAGGGCGCACTCAACCGCATGGCTGAAGTCCTCGCGGAAATCCCGCGCGTACGTGAAGACCTTGGCTTCCCGCCGCTGGTGACGCCGACCTCGCAGATCGTCGGCACCCAGGCGTTCTTCAACGTGCTGGCCGGCGAGCGCTACAAGACTATCACCAACGAAGTGAAGCTTTACCTGCAAGGCGGCTATGGCAAAGCACCGGGCGTAGTGAACGAAAAACTGCGTCGTCAGGCGATCGGCAGTGAAGAAGTCATCGATGTGCGTCCGGCCGATCTGCTCAAGCCGGAAATGACCAAGCTGCGTGCCGACATCGGCGCACTGGCCAAGTCGGAAGAAGACGTGCTGACCTTCGCCATGTTCCCGGACATCGGTCGCAAGTTCCTCGAAGAGCGCGCCGCCGGAACCCTCACGCCGGAAGTGCTGCTGCCGATTCCAGAGGCTGGCGGTGTGACCAAGGCTGGCGGCGAAGGCGTGCCGACCGAGTTCGTTATCGACGTCCACGGCGAAACCTACCGCGTCGACATCACCGGTGTCGGCGTCAAGGCTGAAGGCAAGCGTCACTTCTACCTGTCCATCGACGGCATGCCGGAAGAAGTGGTGTTTGAGCCGCTCAACGAGTTCGTCAGCGGTGGCAGCAGCAAGCGCAAGCAAGCCTCGGCGCCGGGCCACGTCAGCACCACCATGCCGGGCAACATCGTCGATGTGCTGGTCAAGGAGGGTGACACTGTCAAGGCGGGTCAGGCTGTGCTGATCACCGAAGCGATGAAGATGGAAACCGAAGTCCAGGCTGCGGTTGCCGGCAAGGTCACCGCCATTCATGTGGCCAAGGGTGATCGGGTCAATCCGGGTGAAATTCTGATCGAGATCGAAGGCTGAGATAACGGCCGCGATCCAACGCTTTAAACCTCGGGGGGGCATGTGCTCCCCTTTTTTTTGCCTGAATTTTTCACCTGTAGGAGCTGCCGAAGGCTGCGATCTTTTGATGTTGTTTTGGGTTAATAAAAACAAAGATCAAAAGA
>NZ_AKJR01000305.1:0-3692 GCF_000282235.1 Pseudomonas sp. GM24
GCTCGCGATAGCGGTGAAACAGTCGACATTGTCGTGACTGGCATACCGCAATCGCGAGCAGGCTCACTCCTACATTAGGTCAGCGGCGTTTGCTGCCACCGAGTAAAGAGCCCATCAAGCCGCGTACCAGTTGTTTGCCAAGGTTATTGGCAGCCTGGCGCATCGCCGATTTCAGCGCTTGCCCGGCAGCGGTGCCGAGGAACTCTCCTGCTCTGTCGGCCAGGCTCGGCTCTTCAGGCGCAGGCTTGCCGGCGGGCGCCTCGGCTTCAGGCGCCAGGCCTTTGCGCCCCATCAGAATTTCATAAGCCGATTCACGATCAATCGGCTTGTCATAGCGCCCCTTGAACGGCGAGCCGGCAATCAGCAGCGTGCGTTCGGTTTCGGTCAGCGGCCCGATCCGCGATTGCGGCGGTGCGACCAGTACGCGCTGAACCATTTCCGGCGTGCCTTTCTCGGTCAGCGTGCCGACCAACGCCTCGCCGATCCCCAATTCAGTCAACACCGACAAACTATCGAACGCCGGATTCGGCCGGAAGCCGTCCGCCACTGCGCGCAGGGATTTCTGCTCTTTGGCGGTAAATGCACGCAAGCCGTGCTGGATGCGCAGGCCAAGTTGCGCCAGCACATCATCGGGTAAATCCGCCGGCGATTGCGTGACGAAATACACGCCAACACCTTTGGAGCGGATCAGGCGCACCACTTGCTCGAGGCGCTCCTGCAAGGCCTTGGGCGTATCGCCAAACAATAAATGCGCCTCATCGAAAAACAACGCCAGCAGCGGTTTGTCGGCATCGCCTCGCTCTGGCAACTGCTCGAACAACTCAGCCAGCAGCCACAACAGGAACGTTGCATAGACTTTCGGCGCCTCGTGCACCAGACGGCTGGCGTCGAGCAGATGAATGCGCCCCCGCCCCTCGGCAGTCGGTTGCAGAATGTCTTCGAGTTGCAGTGCCGGTTCGCCAAACAAGGCTTCGGCGCCCTGCTGCTCAAGGATCGCCAGGCGGCGCAACAGCGCCTGACTGGAACCGGTGGTCATCAACGCCGCGTCTTCGCCCAGCAGTTGCGGATTGTCCTTGAGGTGATTGAGCAGCGCCTTCAGATCTTTCAGATCCAACAGCAACAAGCCCTCGCGATCAGCGACCTTGAAGGCTGCGTAAAGCGCCGATTGCTGGCTGTCAGTCAGTTCCAGCAGGCTGCCGATCAACAGCGGGCCCATTTCACTCAAGGTGGTGCGCAACGGATGACCGGACTCACCGTGGATATCCCACAAGGTCACCGGATACGCCTGCGGCTTGTGGTTGAGCCATGGCATCCCGGCGATACGCTCGGCCACTTTGCCCTGCGGGTTGCCGGCCGCACCGAGACCACACAGATCGCCCTTGATGTCAGCGGCAAATACCGCGACCCCGGCGTCACTGAACGCCTCGGCCAAACGCTGCAAGGTGACGGTTTTACCGGTACCGGTGGCGCCAGCGACCAGTCCGTGGCGGTTCGCCAGGCGCATGGCCTGAGCAATCTGCTGGCCTGCGAGATCGGCGCCGATTACGAGTTGCGAGGAGTCAGGCATTTTGTCACCCAATGGTTAATCTTTGATTACGCATGGCCGATACAGAGGAGTGAGAGACCCGACCACAAGTCAGGCCGGACATTTCCCTAAGGAGAGACGGAAATATCAGCTTGTTTTCACCCTTGCCCATTTTGCGCGCTTCTATAAAAGCACGCCCTGGACATTAAGACCTTAGCGGAACCCCAAGCCATGAACAAAAATCTGCGCTTCAGCCATAAAATTTTGCTTGCCGCCGCCCTCATCGTCATCGCCGCTTTCGCCTCGTTTACGCTGTACAACGACTGGTTGCAGCGCAATGCGATCCGCGATGACCTGAACAACTATCTCAACGAGATGGGCGAAGTCACTGCCGGCAATATCCAGACCTGGCTCAGCGGCCGCATTCTGTTGATCGAGAACGCCGCCCAGAACATCGCCATCAACCCGGAACCGGTCAATGTCGCCAGCCTGCTGGAACAGAAAGCCCTGACCTCGACGTTCATGGCGTCCTACCTCGGTGATGCCACCGGCCACTTCACCATCCGCCCGGATGCGAAGATGCCGGACGGTTTCGATCCACGGGTGCGCCCTTGGTATAAAGGTGCCGAGAGCAGCAGCACCTCGACCCTGACCGAGCCGTACATCGACGCCGCCACTGGCCAGTTGATCATCTCCATCGCCACCGCCTCGAAAAAGGCCGGCCAGAGCGTGGGCGTAGTCGGCGGCGATCTGAGCCTGCAATCGCTGGTCGACACCCTCGCCGCCCGCGATTTTGACGGCATGGGTTATGTGTTCCTGGTCAGTGCCGACGGCAAGATCCTCGTGCACCCGGACAAGGCCTTGGTGATGAAATCACTGAAAGAAGCCTATCCGCAGGACACCCCGCGCATCAGCAGCGACTTCAGTGAAGTCACCGTCGATGGCAAGACCCGCATCGTCACCTTCGCGCCGATCAAAGGCCTGCCGTCAGTGAACTGGTACATCGGTCTGTCGGTGGACAAAGATCAGGCGTTCGCGATGCTCAGCGAGTTCCGCACCTCGGCAGTGATCGCGACAGTGATTGCCGTGGCGATCATCATTGCCCTGCTCGGCATGCTGATCCGCCTGCTGATCCAGCCGCTGCATGTAATGACCCGCGCCATGGAAGACATTGCCGACGGCGAAGGTGATCTGACCAAACGCCTGACCATCGTCAATAACGATGAATTCGGCATCCTCGGTACCGCGTTCAACCGTTTCGTCGAGCGAATTCACGGTTCGATCCGCGAAGTGTCTTCGGCGACCGGCCAGGTTAACGAGGTCGCCCTGCGTGTAGTCGCCGCGTCGAACTCGTCGATGTACAACTCCGATCAGCAAGCCTCGCGCACCAGTAGTGTCGCTGCAGCGATCAATCAGCTTGGTGCTGCGGCGCAGGAAATCGCCCGCAATGCCGCCCAGGCTTCGAATCAGGCCAGCGACGCTCGCGGTCTGGCTGAAGACGGCCAGCAAGTGGTCGATCGCAGCATCAAGGCGATGAATCAACTGTCGAGCATGCTCAGCGCATCGAGCAGCAATATCGAGTCGCTGAACAGCAAGACCGTGAACATCGGTCAGATTCTCGAAGTGATCACCAGCATTTCCCAGCAAACCAACCTGCTGGCGCTCAACGCTGCGATTGAAGCGGCACGTGCCGGTGAGGCCGGCCGTGGTTTTGCCGTGGTGGCCGATGAAGTGCGCAATCTGGCGCACCGTACCCAGGAGTCGGCGCAACAGGTACAGACCATGATCGAGGAGCTGCAGGTTGGCGCTCGTGAATCGGTGAGCACCATGAGCGACAGCCAGCGCCACAGCCAGGACAGCGTCGAGATTGCCAACCTCGCCGGGGAGCGCTTGAACAGCGTGACGCAGCGCATTGGCGAGATCGACGGGATGAATCAGTCGGTGGCCACGGCGACCGAGGAGCAGACCGCTGTTGTGGAATCGATCAACGTCGATATCACCGAGATCAATACGCTGAATCAGGAGGGCGTGGAGAACTTGCAGGCGACGTTGCGTGCTTGTTCGGATCTGGAGCAGCAGGCTTCGCGGTTGAAACAGTTGGTGGGTAGTTTCCGCATCTGAAGATCAAAAGCTTTACCCCCTCACCCCAGCCCTCTCCCCCAGGGGG
>NZ_AKJR01000306.1:67-2045 GCF_000282235.1 Pseudomonas sp. GM24
GGGAACGATCAAGATCGCAGAAAGAGTTGAGTGAGAGTTTGTATGTACAGCCTTGAAGACCTGCTCCACCTGATGAACCGTCTGCGCGATCCTCAGTACGGTTGCCCGTGGGACATCAAGCAAACCTACGCGACCATCGTTCCGCACACCCTCGAAGAAGCCTACGAAGTGGCCGATGCCATCGAACGCGGCGACTTCGATCATTTGCAGGGCGAGTTGGGCGATCTGCTGTTCCAGGTGGTGTATTACAGCCAGTTGGCCAAGGAAGAAGGGCGCTTCGAATTTGCCGGGGTGATCGACAGCATCACCCGCAAGCTGATTCGTCGTCATCCTCATGTCTTTCCAACGGGCGATCTGTATGCACCGCTCGATGTGCCGCGCTTGAGCGAAGAACAGGTCAAACAGCGCTGGGAAGAGATCAAGGCAGAGGAGCGTGCGGAGAAATCTGCCGCGCCCGAGCAACTGTCATTGCTTGATGATGTGCCGGCCACGTTGCCGGCGCTGTCGCGTTCGGCCAAATTGCAGAAGCGCGCCGGCCAGGTCGGTTTCGACTGGCCGGATGCCTTGCCGGTGCTCGATAAGGTGCGCGAAGAACTCGACGAAGTCCTCGAAGCCATGTCCGAAAACGATCCCGTCGCCGTGGCTGACGAGATCGGCGACTTGCTGTTTTCCGTGGTCAACCTGGCCCGGCACTTGAAGGTTGACCCGGAAACCGCGCTGCGTGGCGCCAACGGCAAGTTCGAAAGACGTTTCCGATTTATCGAACAGGCATTGCGCGACACCCACCGTCCCATAGAAGATTGCACCCTCGAAGAGTTGGACGCCCTGTGGGGTGAAGCCAAACGTCAGGAAAAGAATTTGCCCGGCTGCGGCTGAGCCACTGCCCAAGTGAGTAAGCACCATGAGTATTTCCCTTCGCGACCAGTTGCTCAAAGCAGGATTGGTCAATCAAAAGCAGGCCAAACAGGTCAGCAAAGACAAGCAGAAGCAGCAGCGCCTGGCGCACAAAGGCCAGATCGAACTGGATGACTCGCAGCAGCGCGCGGCTCAGGAAGCCATGGCCGAGAAGGTCAAGCGTGACCAGGAGTTGAACCGCCAGCAGAAAGAGAAAGCCGAGGCCAAGGCGCGTGCAGCGCAGGTCAAGCAACTGATCGAAGTCTCGCGTCTGCCGAAGCTGACCACGGAGGATTACTACAACTTCGTCGACGACAAGAAGGTCAAGCGCATCTCGGTCAACACGCTGATGCGCAACAAGCTCAGCAGCGGTTCGCTGGCGATCGTGCACCATGGCGGCGGCTACGAAGTGATCCCGCGTGAAGCGGCCCTGAAGATCCAGGAGCGCGATCCGCAGCGTATCGTCCAGCTCAACGTGCAGACTGAAGAGGTCAGCACCGAGGACGATCCTTACGCGGCGTATCAGATCCCTGATGATCTGATGTGGTAAATCGATAAAGCTGTAACAACGACAAACCCCGCTCATGGCGGGGTTTGTCGTTTTCAATGCTGTGGTTGAATCAGGCGGATTTCAGATCCCGCTGCTGTTCTTGCACTTCCAGTTCGGCCTTGTAGTTGTGGGCATCGATCTCGTTGTGGAACATGCCGACCAGCAAGTCTTGTTGATGCACATCCCAGATGCGGATACCGGCGGCTACGCCTTCGTGGGACATGTGTGAATCGTCGCGTTCAGTTACTTTTACAGTCATCTGCTAGCTCCAAATCTCAAGTTATCTGCAGCAAGGCGTGTGCAGGACTCTGTTATAGAATTTGTTAGCCTGCTAAGTAAACGGCTGATTTGTGCAAGGTGTTGTTGCGTTTTTTGCAACAGTGCTGCAGCCCGCGTAATCCGCGACATTCGGTCGCAGGGCGGTAAGTTTCATGACAGAAGTTTCATCTCCAGAACGCTCTGGATCCCTGTCTTTTGATCGTTCCCACGCTCCGCGTGGGAATGCCTCTGGGGACGCTCCGCGTCCAGTGACGC
>NZ_AKJR01000307.1:0-2919 GCF_000282235.1 Pseudomonas sp. GM24
GCTTGCCAGCGATGGCGTCGTGTCAGCCAACTATTAGTCAACTGAGAGAACGCTATCGCGGGCAAGCCCGCTCCCACAGGGTTCGTGGTGAACGATGCTATTTCGGGTTATTTAGTCCAGTCAGCCACGCGATCCGGGTGTTTGGCTACCCAATCCTTGGCCGCTGCGTCAGGCTTGGCACCGTCCTGAATCGCCAGCATGACTTCGCCGATTTCGTCTTTCGACGCCCACTGGAAGTTCTTCAGGAACTTGGCCACTTCCGGTGCTTTGGTCGCGAGTTCTTTGCTGCCGATGCTGTTTACGGTTTCGGCTGCGCCGTACACGCCTTTCGGGTCGTCGAGGAAGCGCAGTTTCCACTTGGCGAACATCCAGTGCGGCACCCAACCGGTGACCGCGATGGATTCGTTTTTCTTCTCGGCACGGGTCAGCTCGGCAATCATGCCGGCGCCGGAACTGGCTTTGAGGCTGTATTTGTCGAGACCGTAGTCCTTGATCGCCTGATCGGTCTTGAGCATCACGCCTGAACCGGCGTCGATGCCGACGATGCGATTCTTGAAGGTGTCGTCGGTTTTCAAGTCTTCGATCGACTTGGCTTTCACATACTCCGGCACGATCAGGCCGATTTTCGCATCCTTGAAGTTCGGGCCGTAATCGACGACCTGATCCTTGTTCTTCGTCCAGTATTCACCGTGGGTCACGGGCAGCCAGGCCGAAAGCATGGCGTCGAGTTTGCCGGTGGCCACGCCCTGCCACATGATCCCGGTGGCGACGGCTTGCAGTTTCACGTCGTAGCCGAGCTTCTGTTTGATCACTTCGGCCGCCACGTGGGTGGTCGCGACGCTGTCGGACCAGCCGTCAACGTAACCGATGTTCAGGGTCTGTTTTTCTGCGCTGGCGAAAGTGGAACTCATCGCAAGCACCAGAGCAGCACTTGCGCCTAAAAGTCGTCGCATCTTCATCGTTACTTCCCCGAAATGCTGCGCCCGACGGATGACGGGCGGCGTCAACGTATTGTTATGGTGCACGGCGCCCCCATCACGCCTGACCGCAAACTCGTTAGAACATCAGCGGAGCACTGATGGCTTGATCATCAACCTCAGGCGGCAGTCGACCTGCTCTGCCAGCGACCTCAAGACAACGAGAAACGACATCACAAGGCCATTAATGACGTCTGAATATTTGGCGCCAGACAATCCGCCCGAACTTTGCATGTCAAAATCATGCGAGCCACCAACCCCTCTATAAATGCAGGTAACATGCGTCGCTTTGCAGCCACTCGGCCTGACCATGTCCGCGACCTCCCGCTTCCCTTTTCTGCCTTATCTCTTCGCCTGCCTGCTGGGGCTGTTTGCACTCGCTGGCTTCTGGTACGGCCTCGGCCAACCGGTGATCCTGCCGGACGCCGCTACGCCGACGCATAAATTGCAATGCGCCTCCTACACCCCGTTCGATAAAGACCAGTCGCCGTTCGACGTGCCGCTCAAGCTGCGCCCCGAGCGCATGGACGCTGACCTCGCGCTGCTGGCGACACGTTTTGAGTGCATTCGCACCTATTCGATGACCGGCCTCGAGGCGCTGCCGGATCTGGCGCGCAAACACGGCTTGAAATTGATGATCGGCGCGTGGGTCAACAGCAACCCGGTAGACACCGAGAAAGAAGTCGACCTGCTGATCAAATCAGCCAACGCCAACCCGGACGTGGTCAGCGCGGTGATCGTCGGCAACGAAGCGCTGCTGCGCAAGGAAGTCACTGGCGCGCAACTTGCCCGGTTGATCAACAAGGTCAAGGGCCAGGTCAAGCAACCGGTCACCTATGCCGATGTCTGGGAGTTCTGGCTCAAGCATCCGGAAATCGCACCGGCGGTGGATTTCCTGACCATCCACTTGCTGCCGTACTGGGAGGATGATCCGTCGAACATTGACGTCGCCCTGCAACATGTCGCGGATGTGCGTCAGGTGTTCGGCAATAAATTCGCGCCGAAAGACGTGATGATTGGCGAAACCGGCTGGCCGAGCGAAGGCCGCCAGCGCGAGACCGCCCTGCCGAGCCGGGTCAACGAGGCCAGGTTCATTCGTGGTTTTGTCGCAATGGCCGAGAAAGAAGGCTGGCATTACAACCTGATCGAAGCGTTTGACCAGCCATGGAAGCGCGGCAGTGAAGGCGCGGTGGGCGGTTACTGGGGACTGTTCGATGCTGATCGTCAGGACAAAGGCGTACTCGCCGGACCGGTGACGAATGTACCGTTCTGGAAAGAATGGCTGGCGGTCGGCGGGTTGATTTTCCTTGGCACGCTGATCCTTGGCGGTCGCGTTCGTACCACGCGCTCGGCGCTGGTGTTGCCGCTGCTGGGCGCCCTCGCCGCTTGCTCGATTGGCGCCTGGGGTGATCTGGCGCGGGTGACCACGCGGTTCACCAGTGAGTGGCTGTGGGTCGGTTTGCTGACGGCGCTGAATCTGTTGGTACTGGCACACGCGGCACTGACGCTGAGCGCGCGAACTGGCTGGCGTGAGCGGTTGTTCAATCTGCTGGAGCGCCGCGCCGGCTGGCTGCTCGCGGCAGCAGGCTTTGCCGCAGCGGTGATGATGCTGGAGATGGTGTTTGATCCGCGTTATCGCAGCTTTGCAAGCATGGCGTTTGTGCTGCCGGCGCTGGTTTATCTGTGCCGGCCGGTCAGCGTGCCGCGTCGTGAAATTGCCTTGCTGACCTTCATTGTCGGCGCGGGGATTGCGCCGCAGCTGTATCAGGAAGGTTTGCAGAATCAGCAGGCGTGGGGTTGGGCGTTGGTGAGTGTGTTGATGGTGGCGGCTCTGTGGCGCTGCCTGCGCGTTCGAAAAGACTGATCAAAAGCAAGATCAAAAGATCGCAGCCTTCGGCAACTCCTACAAGGTGTACGCCATTTCAATGTAGGAGCTGCCGAA
>NZ_AKJR01000308.1:0-6418 GCF_000282235.1 Pseudomonas sp. GM24
AGCCCGGGACGCTCCGCGTCCCTCGAAAGCCGAACGCGGAGCGTCGGTTGAGGCGTTCCCACGCAGAGCGTGGGAACGATCATCAGAGACCGCGCACATCGCGGTCTTCGATCGGCCGGCTCTGGCGCAGACGCCGGCCACCGAGTACGACCCAGTCGATCAAGCGGAACAGGCATTCAATGCCGAACGACAGCAGCAACGCGCCGCTCATGCCCCAGATCATCGCTTCCGGCGTCAGCAGGATCTGATAGCTGTAACCGTTCCAGGTTTCCTTGCGGATATCCGGATCTGCGGCCAACACCACTTGCAGGAAGCGGATGTACCACGGCCCTTGCATCGCCTGGAACTGCTTGTCCAGCGCGATCTGGCGGCTGAGCAAGGTGCTCAGGCTGTCAGCATCGCTGCGAAATACCGGGTCTTCACTGGCGCGATAATGCGCGACCAGCGCCTGCATATCACCCTTGAAGAACTGCTCGGCGGTGCCCTGAAAACCGCGCAAGCCAGTCTGCGCTTCGATCAGATGCGCCTCGACACGTTTCGCGTAATCGTTGATGAAGCCTGGCACCTGGACACCGATCAACAGGCCCGCCGCAAACAACACCAGCCGTACATAACTGAGCAACATGGGGTGCAATCCTTATTCGGTCTTGCCCTGACTGACGCATTCGCCGCGTCGCCACAGGCTCCATTGGCCCGGTTCGTAGCGGGTCCAGGTTTCGTTTTCGGTCAAAGGTTCGGTGGCAATCACCGTGACCACGTCGTTGGGCGTGGTTTCCGCCTGGAAATCGACGATAACGTCGACATCCTTCAGGCGCGCCGGGCCGAACGGGGCGCGACGGGTGATCTGTGCGAGTTTGGTCGAGCAATAGCAGAACAGCCAGTCGCCGTCGCTGAGCAGGCAGTTGAACACGCCTTTGCTGCGATACTCAGCGCAGGCGGCGACCAGATCGGGCAGCAGCTCTTCTATATCGACCGGTTCCGGGAATGCTGCACGCACGCGGTTGAGCAAATCGCAGAACGCCGCTTCGCTATCGGTATCGCCGACCGGGCGGTAGAAGCTTTTGATCGGGGTGAAATCGGCCAACTGGCCGTTGTGCGCGAAGCACCAGTTGCGCCCCCACAGTTCGCGGACGAACGGATGGGTGTTGGACAGGCAGACCTTGCCGACGTTGGCCTGGCGGATGTGGCCGATGACCACTTCGCTTTTGATTGGATAGCGCTGCACCAGATTGGCGACTTCCGACTCGCAACTCGCCGCCGGGTCCTGAAACAGACGCAAACCCCGGCCCTCATAGAAGGCAATGCCCCAGCCGTCGCGGTGCGGGCCGGTGCGACCGCCACGCTGCATCAGGCCGGTGAAGCTGAACACGATATCGGTCGGCACGTTGGCACTCATGCCCAGTAATTCACACATGTGCGGACTCTCGGGTTACAGGCGCGGCTCGACCCGCATGCGCTGCGGGTTGTTCGGCAAGGGTGGACGACCGTAGCGGTCATCACCGGCGCCGCCAAACGGTTGATCGTCATCGCGGTCATCGGCGCGGGCGGCAGCTTTCGCGGCTTCGGCCTGCTCGCGGCGCGCACGCGAAGCACGCTCGATCGGCAAGCGGATCAACACGAAAATCAGGTAGATGCCGAACGCGATCATGCTGTACATGAACAGATCGGAGATCGCCCGCCAGGCGTTGTTGCCGACCTTGAAGGCCAGGTCCAGCGCGGTGATGGCAATGGACGGCGCAACCTTGGCTTTCACCGGGTCGATGATGGTCGGGCTGAACAGCAACACCGCCATCAGCACACGCAGCGGTTCGCGCAACCAGCGCCACATCCAGGTGGTCAGGCGCATCCATACCAACAGGCAGCCCACAGCGGCAAAGGCGTAGAGGCCCCAGGCGATCAGATAGTCGTTCTCGGTCATGGTGTCCATGGCAAGGCAGGCAAAGAGGCGCTTATAGTAACGACTTTTCGCCCGTGCGGCTTGTCCCAATAGACATGCGACCTGTGGGAGCGAGCCTGCTCGCGATGACGGACAGCCTGACAACATTGATGTTGAATGTGCCGGCCTTATCGCGAGCAGGCTCACTCCTACAGGGCCTGCGACGGTTTCAAAAGCTGCGAAAACCCCATTCCGTAATTTGTCCGAGAGCCTTCCATGCCCCAATCCGCCAACGTCATCAGTGCTCCGATTGCCCACAAGGCGCCCGGTGCCGACCCGTATGCCTGGCTGCAGGAACGCGACACCGACGCGGTGCTCGATTACCTCAAGGCCGAAAACGCCTGGCAAGAGGCGCAAACCGCCGATCAGGCCGAACTGCGTGAAACCCTGTTCGAAGAGATCAAGAGCCGAATCCTCGAAACCGACCTGTCCCTGCCCTCACCTTGGGGCCCGTATCTGTATTACACGCGCACTACGGCGGGCGACGAATACGCCCGGCACTACCGTTGCCCGCGACCGGCGGACGACAGCCTGACCCTCGATGAAAACCGCGAACAACTGCTGCTCGACCCGAATGTGCTGGCCAACGGCGGGTTCTTCTCACTCGGTGCGTTCAGCATCAGCCCCGATCACCAGCGTCTGGCCTACAGTGTCGACGCCTCGGGCGATGAGATTTACACGCTGTTCGTCAAGGAACTGGCCAACGACAAAGTCAGCGAACTGGAATTCGAAGACTGCGACGGCAGCATGACTTGGGCCAACGACAGCCTGACCCTGTTTTTCGGCGTGCTCGACGACACCCATCGTCCACACAAGTTGTTCCGCTATCGCCTCGATGGCACTGCTGCCGAAGAAGTTTTCCACGAGGCAGACGGGCGTTTCTTCCTGCATTGCTACCGTTCCAGCTCTGAGCAGCAACTGCTGCTCTCGCTGGGCAGCAAGACCACCAGTGAAGTCTGGGCGCTGGATGCCAATCAACCGCACCTGCCGTTTACTTGCCTGGCCCCGCGTGTCGAAGACCATGAATACGATGTCGATCACGGCCTGCTCGATGGCGTGTGGACGTGGTTTATCCGCACCAACCGCGACGGCATCAACTATGCCTTGTATCAGGCCCCGGACACTGGCATCGCGCCGACCGAAGCCGACTGGCAAAACCTGATCCCCCACAGCGATACGGTGATGCTCGATGGCGTCAGCCTCAACACCGAGGCCATGACCCTGAGCCTGCGCGAGGGTGGCCTGCCGATCATCGAAGTTCACCCACACGGTCTGACGCCTTATCGCGTGCAATTGCCGGACGCGGCCTACAGCCTCTATGTGCAAAACAGCCTGGAGTTCGAGAGCGACCGTATTCGTCTGCGCTACGAGGCGTTGAACCGCCCGGCACAAGTTCGCCAACTGATCCTCGCCAACGGCGAACAAACGGTGTTGAAAGAAACCCCGGTGCTCGGCCCGTTCGACGCCGATGCCTACGTTAGCCAACGCCTGTGGGCGACGGCGCCGGACGGTACGCAAGTGCCGATCAGCCTGGTGATGAAGCGCGAAATGGTCGGCAAAGCGGTGCCGCTTTATCTCTATGGCTATGGCGCTTACGGTTCGAGCCTTGATCCGTGGTTCTCCCATGCGCGCCTGAGCCTTCTGGATCGTGGCATGGCCTTCGCCATCGCCCACGTGCGTGGCGGCGGCGAGTTGGGCGAAGCCTGGTATCGCGCCGGCAAGCAGGAGCACAAGCACAACACCTTCAGCGACTTCATTGCCTGCGCCGAGTTTCTGATCCTCAACGGCATTACCACAGCGGACAAATTGGCAATCAGTGGCGGCAGCGCGGGTGGTTTGCTCATCGGTGCCGTGCTCAACCAGCGTCCGGATCTGTTCGGCGTGGCGATTGCTGAAGTGCCGTTCGTCGACGTGCTCAATACCATGCTCGACCCGGAACTGCCGCTGACCGTCACTGAGTACGACGAGTGGGGCAATCCCGAAGAGCCGGAAGTCTACGAGCGGATCAAGGCTTACGCTCCCTACGAAAACGTCAGCGCGCAGGATTATCCGGCGACGCTGGTGATCGCCGGCTACAACGACAGCCGTGTGCAGTACTGGGAAGCGGCCAAGTGGGTGGCGAAACTGCGCGCGACCAAGACCGACGACAACGTCCTGCTGCTGAAGACTGAACTGGGCGCCGGGCACGGCGGGATGAGCGGGCGCTATCAGGGATTACGTGACGTAGCACTCGAATACGCATTTGTTTTCAAGGTTTTGGGCCTGGCCTGAGGAACTCCGACGGTCACTTGGGTCTTAATTGCAGACCCGAGAGGCCGATACCCCACAGATCCCTGTAGGAGCTGCCGAAGGCTGCGATCTTTTGATTTTGATTTTTTCAAAGGCAAGATCAACAGATCGCAGCCTTCGGCAGCTCCTACCAGGGACGTGTGAAGCCTGAAACAGTGAAAACAAAAAGACCGTGACGACATGTCAGAACCGACCTTCCTGAACAACGAAATCCGCGACTGGCTGATGGACTGCGGCCTGTTCGATCAATTGCAGCTGGCCGACTTTGCGGCCGCTTCCGGCTACTTCAGCATCAGCACCGTGGCTGAGGGCGAGGCGATTTTCCGTGAGGGCGATGCCGGCAGTTTCATGTGCATCATTCACACCGGTCAGGTCGCCGTGCAGAAAACCGGGCCCGATGGCCAGGTCATCACCATGGCCACCCTGCGCAGCGGTAGGGCGTTCGGTGAAATGGCCGTGCTCGATGGAGAGCGACGTTCGGCCACCTGCATTGCCGCGAGCAACTGCCAGTTGCTGAACCTCGGCAAGGATTCGCTGGAAAAAATGCTCAACGACGCGCCGAAAATCGCCGCGAAGATCATCCGCGCCCTCGCCGTTTCCCTGTCGAAACGCCTGCGCATGGCCGACGGCCAACTGGCGGCGCAACAGGTTTAACCGCCGGGAGATTTTGCCTTGGTGCCGCTCGGTTCAATGCCCGGCACCGGTTGATCCTTGCTCGGCGGGCTGGGCATTTCGATCGGCACCAGCGGCGGGCTGCCACTGCCGGCGCCCGACTTGGGAATGGTGATCGGCGTGATCTGCGGATACGGCGTCGGTGTCGCGGTACCGGGCGAGCCGGGTTGCGGCGCCGGGCTGACCGGAATGGTCTGTTGCGCCTGCACTGCAGTAATCGAGAGCGCGGCCAGGGCAATGACCGTTAGAATGGTGCGCTTCATCAAGGGCTCCGTTTGGCCTCTAGTCTGCGCTCAGGCTACTCCCAACGGGCCTGCTTGCCTTCCCCCTTGTAGAGATTTCCATGAAACGTTTCGTTCTGCTCGACACCACCCCGATCCCTGAAAGCGGCGGTGCCCTGTGCCTGTTCGAGTATGGCGAGGATTTTGTCATCAAGATCCAGGGCGGCGACGGCGGGCAATTGATGAACACGCGCATGCACGGCTCTGAAGATGCCTTGGCCGAGATCCCTTGCCGCAAGGTCGCCGGGCGTCCGGATTCGCGGGTACTGATCGGCGGTCTGGGCATGGGTTTCACCCTCGCCTCCGCGCTCAAGCATCTGGGTAAAACAGCCGAAGTGGTGGTCGCGGAACTGGTCCCCGGCGTGGTCGAGTGGAACCGTGGCCCGCTCGGGGAAAAGTCCGGTCGTCCGCTGCTCGATCCGCGCACGGTGATCCGCCAGGAAGACGTGGCCAAGGTGCTGCAAAGCGAGCCGAACGGCTTCGACGCGATCATGCTCGACGTCGACAACGGCCCCGAAGGCCTGACGCAGAAGGCCAACAGTTGGCTGTACTCCGCCGCTGGTCTGAATGCCTGCGCCAAAGCCTTGCGCCCCAAAGGCGTGCTCGCCGTATGGTCGGCCAGCGCCGACCGGCTGTTTTCCGACAAATTGAAGAAGGCCGGTTTCAAGGCCGAAGAAGTCCAGGTCTTCGCCCACGGCAACAAGGGCACGCGCCACACGATCTGGATTGCCGAGAAGCTCAAGGGCTGAGCTAAACTCTGCCCATAACCGTCATTAGTCTTTTACAAAGGTGAACCCATGAGTTCGTCCACCCCAACCAATACGTCGAAGCTGGATCGCATCCTCGCCGACAACCAGCGCGACAAGGAAATGGGCTACCGCGACAAAGCCCTGAAGATGTACCCGCACGTCTGTGGCCGCTGCACCCGTGAATTTTCCGGCAAGCGCCTGAGCGAACTGACCGTGCACCACCGCGACCACAACCACGACAACAACCCGCAGGACGGCTCGAACTGGGAATTGTTGTGCCTGTATTGCCACGACAACGAACACTCGCGCTATACCGATCAGCAGTATTTCAGCGAAGGCTCGCTGAGCACGCCGAAGATCGCCAAGGCGACGCACAACCCGTTTGCCGCGTTGGCCGGGTTGATGAAGAAAGAAGATTAAAAAGCAAAAGATCGCAGCCTTCGGCAGCTCCTACAGGGTGTACGCCATTCAACTGTAGGAGCTGCCGAAGG
>NZ_AKJR01000309.1:0-18778 GCF_000282235.1 Pseudomonas sp. GM24
AATCGTTCAAGTCGGTGAAGTTCGCCAATATCCCCCAATCGGTTCCCTCTCCCTCAGGGAGAGGGCTAGGGTGAGGGGCTTTTGAGGTTGATGGGCCGTTCGGCTGTAAACCCACCCTAACCAGAACCGATGGGCTATACCTGAACCGGTCTCTTCGCCGTATTCAGGAGAAACCCATGAAAAGCCCCGGTCCCAGTCCCGTCATAACCCTCGAACAACTTTCCGGCTGCCTGATAGTGAAATTCCACGGCATCCAGGTTGCCGCTTCTTCCCACGTCATGATTCTCAACGAAGCCAACTATCCGCCGGTCTATTACGTCCCGCGCGAAGACATCGACGAAAAGTATTTCGCCCGCACCGACCACACCAGTTACTGCCCTTACAAGGGCGATGCCAATTACTTCAGCCTGCAAGTGCCGGGGCATGAAGGGGCGAACGCGGTGTGGACCTACGAGAATCCGAAAGTGTCAGTGGCACCGATCCGCGACTACGTGGCGTTTTATCCGGATCAGGTGAAGTTCGAAGTGATCAAGGCAGATGCCTGAGCAAAAAAAACGGCGAGGGTAAAAGCCCTCGCCGATTGATTTTTCTGGTTGAGTTTCAGTTCTTGTCGAGATCGATATTCTTCGTCTCACGCAGACAGATCATCCCCACCACCAGGCTCACCCCGGTAATCAACACCGGGTACCACAGCCCATAAAAGATATCCCCGGTGTACACCACCAGCGCGAACGACACCGTCGGCAGGAACCCGCCAAACCAGCCGTTGCCGATGTGGTACGGCAGCGACATCGAGGTGTAGCGAATGCGCGTCGGGAACAGTTCGACCATCAGCGCCGCCAGCGGCCCGTAGCACATGGCCGAGATGATGATCAGTGCCACGATCAGGGCGACGATCATTGGCTTGTTGATCTGCTGCAGATCGGCTTGTTGCGGGTAGCCGGCGAGGGTGATCGCGCCGCGCAGGGCAGCCTCGTCGAAGCCATCGAGTTTGACATCGCCGACGCTTACCTGCACGGCGCTGCCAGCAGGCGCAGCGGCGCTGGAGTAGGGCAGGCCTTGCTTGACCAGGAAGGTTTTGACCTTGTCGCACGGGCTGTCGAATTTGGCTTTACCCACCGGATCGAACTGGAAGGTGCAAGTTGCCGGATCCGCCAGTACGGTAATTGGCGCCTGACGGCTGGCCTGATCGATCGCCGGGTTGGCGTAGTGGGCGAGGGATTTGAAGATCGGGAAGTACAGCGCCGTGGCCAGCAGCAGGCCGAGCATCAGTACCGGTTTACGCCCGACCTTGTCCGACAGCCAGCCGAAAAAGATAAAGAACGGCGCGCCGATGACCACGCTGATGATCAGCAAGGTGTTGGCCACTGCTGGGTCCATTTTCAGGAACTGGGTGAGGAAGAACAGCACGTAAAACTGCGCCGCGTAGAAGGTCACCGCTTGCCCGGCGTTGATGCTGAACAGGGCGATCAACACGACTTTGAGATTTTCCCATTTGCCGAAAGATTCGCGGATCGGCGCTTTCGAGGTTTTGCCTTCCTCTTTCATTTTCAGGTACGCCGGCGATTCGTGCAGGCTCAGGCGGATCCAGGTGGAAATGCCCAGCAGCACGATCGACAACAGGAACGGAATGCGCCAGCCCCAGACTTCAAACTGGTCGCCGGTGAAGTAGCGGCAACCGAGCACCACCAGCAGCGACAGCAACAGGCCGAGGGTCGCGGTCGACTGAATCCAGCTGGTGTGGAAGCCGCGTTTGCCAATTGGCGCGTGCTCGGCCACATAGGTGGCTGCACCGCCGTATTCACCGCCGAGCGCCAGGCCCTGAAGCATGCGCAGCACCACCAGAATGATCGGCGCGGCGATGCCGATGCTGGCGTAGGTCGGCAGCAGACCGACGCAGAACGTCGCCACGCCCATCAGAATGATCGTCGCGAGAAAGGTGTATTTGCGCCCGATCATGTCCCCCAACCGACCGAACACCAGCGCCCCGAAAGGCCGCACGATAAACCCTGCAGCGAAAGCCATCAGCGCAAAGATAAACGCCGTGGTGTCGTTGACCCCGGCGAAAAACTGCTTGCTGATCACCGCCGCGAGGGCGCCGTAGAGGAAGAAGTCATACCACTCGAACACCGTCCCCAGTGAGGAAGCGAAGATGACTTTGCGTGTATCCGGGCTGGTCTCGACGCTGCGCACGGCGTCCAGCGGCTGAACGTGTTCTGACATATCGGTATCCCTCACAGTGATTGTTTTTGTTGTTCCACTGGTGTTGCGTGTCCGGGTGATGCCTTGAATTAAACGCGGTTCTTTGTAGGAGCTGCCGCAGGCTGCGATCTTTTGATCTTGCTTTTGATCTGGAAAATCCAAAGTCAAAAGATCGCAGCCTTCGGCAGCTCCTACAGGGTTTGGGCCAGCTCCAATTTCGGGGTGCTGCTCCTGGTGTTGGGGTTGAGGATCAGTTGTGCGGCTTTCTCGGCAATCATCAGCGTAGGCGAACAGGTGTTGCCCGAGGTAATGCGCGGCATGATCGACGCATCGGCAATGCGCAACCCGGGCACGCCGTGGACGCGCAGTTGCGCATCGACCACTGCATCACCGTCATTGCCCATGCGACAGGTGCCGACCGGATGGAAAATCGTCGTACCGATTTTCGCTGCTGCTTCCTGCAACTCTTCATCACTTTGCAGGTTGGCGCCGGGCAGATACTCGACCGGTTTGAACGCTTGCAGGGCAGGGGCACTGACGATGCGCCGGGTCAGGCGAATCGCATCCGCTGCCACGCGCAAATCTTCAGGATGGCTGAGATAGTTGGGCTGAATCAGCGGCGCTTCCTGCGGATCCGCCGAACGAATGTCGATGCGTCCCCGACTCTGCGGACGCAAATCACACACCGAAGCGGTGAAGGCGGGAAAGCTGTGCAGCGGCTCGCCAAAACGCTCCAGCGACAGAGGCTGCACGTGATACTCAAGATTCGCCGAGGTCTGCTCCGGCCCCGACCGCGCAAACGCGCCCAACTGACTCGGCGCCATCGACAGCGGCCCGCTACGGTCATACAGATAACGCAGGCCCATGCCCATCTTGCCCCACACGCTGCCAGCGATCTGGTTCAGCGTGCGGGCGTTTTCCAGTTTGTAGATCAGGCGCAGTTGCAGGTGATCCTGCAGGTTGCCACCAACGCCGGGCAACTCATGAATCACGCCGATGCCCAAGCGTTCGAGCAACGGTCGCGGGCCAATCCCGGAGCGTTGCAGAATGCTCGGCGAGCCAACGGCGCCGGCGCACAGGACAATCTCTCTGCGCGCCTTGAACTGTTTGATCTGGCCTTCGTGGCGCGCACTGACTTTCGAGGCGCGACCGTCCTCCAGCAACACGCGATCCACCTCAACCCCAGTTAGCACTGTCAGGTTCGTCCGATCACGTACAGGCTTGAGAAAAGCCTTCGCTGCGTTCCAGCGCACGCCGGATTTCTGATTGACCTGAAAGTAGCCGCAACCCTCGTTGTCGCCCTGATTGAAGTCATCGATGCTGGCGATGCCGCTTTGCTCGGCGGCACTGCGAAAGGCATCCAGAATCGGCCATGACAGCCGCTGTTGTTCGACCCGCCATTCACCCTTGGCGCCGTGGAATTCAGCCGCGCCGGCAAAATGGTTTTCGCTTTGTTTGAACAGCGGCAGCACGTCGTTCCAGGCCCAGCCCGGATTGCCTTCGGCCGCCCAGCCATCGTAATCGTTGGCCTGGCCACGCATGTAGATCATGCCGTTGATGGACGAACAACCACCGAGCACTTTGCCGCGCGGATAGCTCAGCGCGCGGCCATTGAGGCCCGGTTGTTCTTCGGTCTTGAAGCACCAGTCGGTGCGCGGGTTACCGATGCAGAACAGGTAACCGACAGGAATGTGAATCCACGCATAGTTGTCGCGCCCGCCGGCTTCGAGCAACAGCACGCGCTGCTGCGCATCTGCCGACAGCCGATTGGCCAGCAAGCACCCGGCAGGGCCGGCGCCGACCACGATGTAGTCGTATTCATCGAGGGAAGTCTGCATTCCCTGGCCTCGCTTTTTGTTTTTATTGTCGGACACTCTAGTTGTTAGCTTTCGTTAAAAGAATGTTAGTTTTTGCGCAGCCGCTGTGCGTTTTCAAACAGCCTGCATAGACCTTAGCCGACAAGGACACGCCATGTTCGACTGGAACGACCTGCGGTTTTTTCTCGAGCTGCAACGCAGCGGCCGCCTGCTCACCGCCGCCCGCCGCCTCAACACCACCCACGCCACCGTCGCCCGCCACATCGAAGCCATCGAGAAAAGCCTCGGCACCGCGCTGTTCGTCCAGCACGCCCAAGGCTACGAAATGACCCCGGCGGGGGAGGCGTTGCTTAAACACGCTGAAGCGATGGAAAACGTGGCGCTGCTGGCGCAGGAAGAGATCACCCAATCCACCGCGCCACTGGGCAAGATTCGTGTGGGGGTGACGGAAGGGCTGGGCATCAAGTTTCTCGCCAGCCGCATGATCGGCTTGTTCGAGCGCTATCCGGGATTGGAAGTGGAACTGGTCGCCGTGCCGCGCTTCGTCAGCATCCTCAACCGTGAAGCGGAAATCAGCATTCACCTGGAGCGCCCGGCGGCGGACATGCTGGTTACGCGCAAACTCACCGACTATCGACTCGCGCTCTACGCCAGCCAACGCTATCTCGATAAGGCGCCGCCATTGCAAAGTCGCGAAGACCTTGGGCGGCATGCGTGGATTGGTTATGTCGATGATTTGCTGTTCAGCCAGGAATTGATGTTTCTCAACAGTTTCTGCCGCAGTCCGCGCGTGGTGTTCCATAGCACCAGCGTCATCGCCCAGCAGGAAGCGGCGCGGTCGGGATTGGGCATTGCCGTATTGCCTTGCTACATGGCCGAATCGGATCCCGATCTGGTGCCGTTGCTGCCGGATGAAAGCATCGAGCGCAGTTACTGGATCAGCACGCGACGGGAGTTGCACAAGTCGGTGCGGCTGCGGGTGGTCTGGGATTATGTGGTGGGGTTATGTGAAGCGGAGCAGGGGTTGTTGCTGGGCAGATCGCAGGCCGGCAGCCGTTAATCCTCTTTGGCTGTGCTGCTGTTGGCGCCGCTTTTGCTTGAACTGCGCCAAAGCCTTTGGCAATGGAGAGCAGCAATGAGGGAATGGCTTAGCGTTCGCGACATCAATGCGGACACCTTGAAGGCCATCAGTGACGGCGTCTTACGGCATGGCCGAGCCTTGTCTGAGGCTCGCGGCGGACAAGCTGAAGCCATCGCCTGTGCGCTGATGGAGGAGGGAACACTGATCGGCGGCGCTACCGGCAGAACCGAATTCCGGCGTCTGTTTGTCAATTACCTGTGGATCGACGCGCAATGGCGCGGAACCGGGCTGGGTACTGAGGCGTTGCACAAGCTTGAGGCGTTAGCGGTTGAAAGGGCGTGCGTGGATGCCTTGATCGAAACGCTGGATGACAACGTCGCCCGGTGGTACATCCGCTGCGGATATAGATTGATCGCGCATGTGCCTGAGTACTGCGGCCCGTGGAGTCGTCATTCGCTGTTGAAAACGCTGGTGACGACAGGTGCACCCACAGGGTTCTTTGGTCGATGGCATTTGCCGGGTTGATTTATATATGGATATCCGTATATTCGGATTTCCGTATGTGATGAGCCCGTCCCATGATCACTCCCACTGAAGTCTTCAAGAGCCTCGCTGACGAAACCCGCGTGCGCGCCATGCTGCTCATTTCCGATCAAGGTGAACTCTGCGTTTGCGAGCTGATGTGTGCGCTCGACGACAGCCAACCGAAAATCAGCCGTCACCTCGCGCAACTGCGCAGTAATGGGTTGCTGCTTGATCGCCGTCAGGGCCAGTGGGTCTATTACCGTCTCAACCCGGATCTGCCAGCGTGGGTGCGCGAAATCCTGCAAGTGACGTCCCTGGCCAATGCTGATTGGCTAAAGGACAACGTCGCCCGCCTGCAGAACATGGACGGGCGTCCGGTGCGCGAAGCCGCCTGCTGCTGAATCCGGATTTAGAGAGTTCTGAAATGTTGCTGGCTTTCGCTGTTTTCGTCTTCACCCTCGTACTCGTCATCTGGCAGCCCAAAGGATTAGGCGTCGGTTGGAGCGCCACGTTCGGCGCCGTGATCGCCTTGGCCGTCGGTGCCGTTTCGCTGCAGGACATCCCCACGGTGTGGGCCATCGTCTGGAACGCCACCGCCACGTTTATCGCGGTGATCATCATCAGCCTGCTGCTGGATGAAGCCGGCTTCTTTGAGTGGGCGGCACTCCACGTTGCACGATGGGCAAAGGGCAGTGGTTATCGATTGTTCGCGTTCTGCGTGTTGCTCGGCGCGGCGGTGGCGGCGGTGTTCGCCAACGACGGTGCGGCGCTGATCCTTACGCCCATTGTCATGTCGATGTTGCTGGCGCTGCGCTTTTCACCGGCGGCGACGTTGGCATTCGTCATGGCCGCCGGGTTTATTGCCGACACGGCCAGCCTGCCGCTGGTGGTATCAAATCTGGTCAACATCGTCTCCGCCGACTACTTCGGCTTGGGCTTTGCCGAATACGCATCGGTGATGGTGCCGGTGAGTCTGGTCAGTGTCGCGGCGACGTTGCTGGTGCTGTTTGTGTACTTCCGGCGCGATGTGCCACAGCGCTACCCGGTTGAGGCGCTTCAGGAACCCAAAGCAGCGATTCGCGACCACGCCACCTTCGTGGTCGGCGGCTGGACACTGCTGATATTGCTGGTCGGACTGTTCGCACTGGAACCGCTGGGGATTCCTGTCAGTGCCGTTGCGGCAGTGTGTGCGGCGATCCTTTTTGCGGTCGCTGCCAAGGGCCACAAGATCGCTACCCGACGGGTTTTGCGCGATGCGCCGTGGCAGATCGTGGTGTTCTCGCTGGGCATGTACCTGGTGGTGTACGGCCTGAAGAATGCCGGGTTGACTGACCTGCTGGCCGTCGTCCTCGACCGCTTGGCCGAGCAAGGTTTATGGAGTGCCACCCTCGGCACTGGCCTGCTGTCCGCGCTGTTGTCATCGGTGATGAACAACATGCCCAGCGTGCTGATCGGTGCGCTGTCGATCCAGGCCAGCGACGCCCAAGGGCTCGTTCGCGAAGCGATGATCTACGCCAACATCATTGGCTGCGACCTCGGCCCGAAAATCACCCCCATTGGTAGCCTCGCCACGTTGCTCTGGCTGCATGTGCTGGAACGCAAAGGTCTGCGCATCACCTGGGGCTACTACTTCAAGGTCGGCATTCTGCTGACCCTTCCGGTTCTGTTGATCACTCTTTCGGCCCTGGCACTGCGCCTGAGCCTTTGATGTCCGCCAAAAGCGGTAGGAGCAATCCATGCGAGTTCTGTTCATGTGCACGGCCAACAGCTGCCGCAGCATCCTCTCTGAAGCCATGTTCAATCATCTGGCACCAGCGGGATTCGAAGCGGTGAGTGCCGGCAGTTTTCCCAAAGGTCAGGTCTTGCCGCGCAGCCTGTCGACGCTGCAACAGGCCGGCATCGCCATTGATGGTTTGCACAGCAAAGGCAACGACGCTTTTGAAAGCAACCCGCCGGACATCGTCATCACCGTGTGCGACAAAGCCGCTGGCGAGACTTGCCCGGTGTATTTCGGCCCGGCGCTGAAATCCCACTGGGGGCTGGAAGATCCGTCCGAAGTGAAGGGCGACGAAGCCACTGTCGACGCGGCTTTTCACGCCACCCTTATGCGCATCGGCCAACGCTGTCAGGCCTTCCTCGATCTGCCTTTCCACTCGCTCAGCCGCGATCAACTCAAGGCTGAGCTCGACCGCATCGGCGCGCTTTAAGGAGGATTTATGTCCGAACTGCCCAACCTCGATCTCAATCTGTTCGATAACGCCAAACCGTCGCAAGCGGGCGCGCACAAACCGCGGATCCTGCTGCTCTACGGCTCGACCCGCGAACGCTCGTTCAGCCGTTTGCTGGTAGAGGAGGCCGCGCGCCTGCTCGAACACTTCGGCGCCGAAACGCGCATCTTCAACCCGTCCGGTCTGCCACTGCCCGACGACGCTCCGGTCGACCATCCCAAGGTGCAGGAACTGCGCGAGCTGGTGCTGTGGTCGGAAGGCCAGGTCTGGTGCTCGCCGGAACGCCATGGCGCGATGTCTGCCGTGTTCAAGGCGCAGATCGATTGGGTCCCGCTGGAACTCGGCGCGGTACGCCCGACCCAGGGTAAAACCTTGGCCGTGATGCAAGTCTGCGGCGGTTCGCAGTCGTTCAACGTGGTCAACCAGTTGCGCGTATTAGGCCGCTGGATGCGCATGTTCACCATCCCCAACCAATCCTCGGTGCCGAAGGCCTACATGGAGTTCGACGACACCGGGCGGATGAAACCGTCGCCGTTTTATGATCGTGTGGTCGATGTGATGGAAGAACTGGTGAAGTTCACCGTGCTGCTGCGCGATCAACAGGCGCATCTGGTCGACCGCTACTCCGAGCGCAAGGAAAGCGCCGAGCAACTGATGGCGCGGGTCAACCAGCGTTCGATTTGAGGCCGTCCCTCGAGAGGGACGGCTGCGTTCAGTCGACCAGTACTTGCGGCGACACCACCCAGGCGCTGCAGGGCATTTTGTACAACAGCTGTTCCACCGTGCTACCGATCAACCGACCCAGGCCGCGATGGCCGATACGGCCCATGACGATCACGTCGATGTCATAGGCATCGGCGTAGCTGCACAGCACGTTGGCCGGATTGCCCATGATCATGTGCTGGCGTTCAGGCGCAATGCCGTTGCGCTCGGCCAGTTCGCGGAATGCATCGCCTTGCGCATCGAACAGCGTTTTCGCCTTGCCCTCGGTGAAAAACGTCGAGGCGTTGCCAAAGCCGAACTCGTCGGCGCTGATTGATGACAGGTCGTAGGCATAGACCACATCCAGTTCGGCATCGCAGAGGCTGGCCAGTTTCGCGGCCTCGCGCAGGATACGGTCGTTGAAGTCGGCGTATTGCTCGTCGCGATGAAACGGATCAATCGCCGCGACGATCCGCCGGGGCCGGGCGTGCTGGACATGGCTGACGAAGTGCAGCGGTACCCGGCATTCGCGCAGCAAATGAACATCGAGCGGGGTGAACATCAACCGCGACATGAACGAGGCGTGCTGCAGATCCTTGATCAGCAGGGCCATCGGCTGCTCCTTGAGGTGAATCTGGATTTCACGCAACGGATTGTCGACCCACACCACTTCCGTGGTCACGGTCACGCCGAGGTGGCGCATGGGCCGCGCCTGGTCCTCTAGCCATTGGCGGTGGCGCTCGACATAACCCAGGCGCATCTGTTCCAGGGCCTGCTCGTTGACCAATCCGGCGGTCGCCAGCCCTTCGAGGTAATCGAATGCCACGATGTGCAGCGCCGCCCCCGATGCCTTGGCCAGGGCCGCGGCCCGATCGAACGCAGGGCTGTGTTTCATCAGCGGTGAAGCTACCAGCATGAAACGTGCTTGCTCGGACATGACGAATCTCCTGTGGGTAGCGGCATTGGCCGGCCAGACGCAACGGCGTCAGTTCATGTTGCTCCGTGCCGCCGGGCGTGGCTTGATCTTTGTCAATGACGCGGCCCAATAATGCCTGCGTCCGACGTGCGGCATCGGCGATGCGCAATCCTGCATTGATTGATCGTTATCAACCTTGTGTCGGTCAGTTCGGCGCAGCCTTGGAAAGGTGCTGAACTCACTGCAAACACCTGCACAGGAGTCTTGATCATGGCCATGATGAAAGCGGCGATATTCGTCGAAAAGAATCGCATCGTGCTGGATGACAAACCGATCCCCGAGGTTGGCCCGCTGGACGCGCTGGTGCGGATCACCACCACGACGATCTGCGGCACCGACGTGCATATCCTGCGCGGCGAGTATCCGGTGGCCAAAGGCTTGACCGTCGGTCACGAACCGGTGGGCGTGATCGAGAAGCTCGGCTCACAAGTCCGCGGATTTTTCGAAGGCCAACGGGTGATTGCCGGCGCCATCACCCCCAGCGGTCAAAGCTACGCCTGTCTGTGCGGCTGCGGCTCCCAGGACGGGCCGGACACTCGCCACGGTTTTCGCGCCACCGGCGGCTGGAAATTCGGCAACATCATCGATGGCTGCCAGGCGGAGTACGTCCTGGTGCCCGATGCCTTGGCCAACCTGTGTCCGATCCCCGACGGGCTCAGCGACGAACAAGTGCTGATGTGCCCGGACATCATGTCCACCGGGTTCTCCGGTGCCGAACGTGGCGAAGTCAGTATCGGCGACAGCGTTGCGGTATTCGCGCTGGGGCCAATCGGCCTGTGTGCGGTGGCCGGGGCGCGGCTCAAGGGCGCGAGCGTGATCATTGGCGTCGACGCGGTGGCCGAGCGCATGAGTGTCGCGCGGCAGTTGGGCGCGACCCATGTGGTCAATTTCAAGGACGGCGACGTGGTCGAGCAAATCATGGCGTTGACCGACGGGCGCGGCGTGGATGTGTCCATCGAAGCCTTGGGCACCCAAGGCACGTTCGAGTCTGCCTTGCGGGTGTTACGCCCGGGCGGACGCTTATCGAGCCTGGGGGTTTACGCGTCGGACCTGCGCATTCCCTACGATGCTTTCGCGGCGGGGCTGGGCGATTACAGCATCGTCAGCACCCTGTGCCCCGGCGGCAAGGAACGCATGCGCCGGTTGATGGCGGTGGTGCAAAGCGGTGGCGTCAATCTGTCGCCGCTGGTGACCCACCACTTCAAACTGGACGATATCGAAGCCGCGTATGAACTGTTCGCGCATCAGCGCGATGGAGTGATGAAGGTGGCAATCACGCCGTGATCGGCAACGCACCCCGCAACGTTTAAAGGTGCGGGGCGCAGGAATGTCGCTACAGACTCAGGCGATGAATGACCTGGTGCGGATCATCAGGATCGCTGTGGGTTTCAAAGCCCAGTGATCGGGCGAGGTCGCGCATGCCCGTGTTGCTGGCGGAATCCACCGAATACAGCTGCTTGAAACCGTTGTGCCGGGCAGCCTTGATCAGGTGTTCCATCAGCAACGTGGCCAGGCCCAGGTGCATCCACTCATCGGCGACCGTGACGGCGCATTCACAGTCCTGCTCGCCCGTGGCGGCGTAGCGGCTGATGCCGATCTCGATCAATTCGCCATTTTCGTGAACCAGTGCGATGAAGGCCGCGCGTTGCTTGCAGTCGACGTCCATCAACTGATCGAGCAGCGCGGTGCCTGGTTCACTGATCTGCGCGAGAAAGCGCAGGTGTCGGGACTCGGGCGACAAGCGCTTGATGAAGGCATATTCGCGTTGGCGATCCTTGGCGGCCAGGGCACGGATCAAGACGTGGCGGCCATCCTTGAGCGACTCGATCCAGTATTCACCTTGGTGCGCGGCATAGGCCGGCGCCGCGCGGTCATTGTGGTCTTTGACAGTGAGCATGAGATGAGCCTCCATCGGGGCTGAACGAGCAACGCGCAGGAGAGTGCGCTGAGTCTGTTCTACACCGATGTCAGCCCCGGGAACTGATCTGGATCAGATTCCGACACGCGGCCACTGTTTTTCAGCGGGCGATGGTGCTTCTGTTTCCGCAACAGGCTCAACTCTGCGGCGGTTCGCGGGTGCTGCGTTGCGATGCGGGGCGCGGATGCCCGTCGGGAATCGACAAGGTCGCGCGTAAACCACCTTCGGCGCGGTTGGCCAACGTGATTCGTCCGCCCAACTGCGTGGCGATGGTGTTGACGATAGTCAGCCCCAGCCCCGCGCCGTAGGCATTGCCGCGACTGTAGAAGCGTTCGAACAAGCGCGCGCGGTCCGCTTCATCGATGCCCGGCCCCTGATCTTCAACGCTCAAGTGATAGAAACCCTCGGCCTGACTGAGCAGCACGGTGATCACGCCGTGTTCGGGGGAGAAGTTCGCAGCGTTGGTGATCAGGTTGTTCAGGGCAATGTCGATCGTGCCGGGGCTGGCCATGATGTTGAACGGTTCAGCGCTGTCTTCAAAAGCCAGTTCCAGGTGTTTGCTCAGCAACCATGGCGTCAGTTGCACCAGGCTGTTGCGCACGGTTTCGCTGAGGTCGATGGGTTGCAGCGGCGGCGGATTGGGTTTCGGCTCCAGGCGCGCCATGGTCAGCAACTGGTTGACCAAGCGACTGGTGCGGTCGACCCCGGCGATCAGAAACGCCAGCGATTCGCGGCGCTCCTGTTCGGTGCCAGCCTCCTGCAGATTCTGCGCATGCACCCGCAGCACCGCCAGCGGCGTGCGCATTTCGTGGGCGGCATCGGCGATAAAGCGCCGCTCGCGGCCAAGCACTTCCTGAATCTGCGCGAGCATGCGGTTGAGCGCCGCCTGCATCGGCTCCAGCTCACTGGGCAGCGGCGCCAGTTGCAACGGCTCCAGCGAACCGCTGTGGCGGGCGCGCAAGGTCTCGGCCATGTTCGCCAAGGGCTTGAGGCCCCAGCCGATGGCCAGCCAGACCATCGCCGCAAGCAGCAAGCTGCCGACCACATTCGGCCACAGGGTGTGGCGGACGATGCGGTCGACCAGATCGGCGCGCACATCGTCACGCTCACCGACCCAGATGCGCAGGCCGTTCTGTTTGTCTTCAAGGAGAAAGGCGCGCCAGTGCCGATTGTTCAGATCCACCACATCGCTGAAGCCGGGCTGAGTCGGCGGCGCCCTGAAGGACGGTGCGCTGGCGGTGTGCACCAGCACATCACCGGCAGGATTCCACACCTGAAAAGCGATTTTGCGTTCGTACGGATGACCCTCGCCGCGCGGCACCGCTTCGCCCAGCGCCGAGTTGAACGCCTGGTACAGTTCGGCGTGCTGTTTGCTGGCCAAGGGCATGCGCATCACGCCTTGCAGCAGGCGCGCGTTCTGCGCCAATTGCGCGTCGTAGACTTCGGCGATTTCGTGGTTGCTGTCGTGCAGGTTGAAGGTGCTGAGCACCGCGAGGCCGGCCAGCAACAGGCCGATGATCAAGGTCAGCGTGCGGCGCCGGATCGAGGTCATCGACGCTCCTCCACCAGATAACCGACACCACGGATGGTGCGGATCAGGTCGGTGGAAAACTTCTTGCGCAGGTGATGGATGTGCACTTCGAGGGTGTTGCTTTCGGCTTCTTCGTTCCAGCCGTAAAGCAGCTGCATCAGTTGATCGCGGGTCATCACTCGGCCCGGCGGCGATAGCAGTTCGTGCAGCAACTGATATTCCTTGGGCGTCAGGGCCACAGGCTGGCCCTGATAGCTGACTTGCTGGGTGCCGGGGTTAAGGCTGATGCCGGCATGCTCGATCAACGCCTGGGCGCGCCCGGCACTGCGCCGCAACAAGGCGCGCAAGCGTGCCTTGAGCTCATCCAGGTCGAACGGTTTGATCAGGTAGTCGTCGGCCCCGGCGTCGAGCCCGGCGATGCGATCTTCGGTAGCGTCGCGCGCGGTAAGAATCAGCACCGGCAGATTCGAACCGCTGTCGCGCAGGCGGCGCAGCACCTGCAGGCCGTCCATGCGCGGCAGACCGAGATCGAGCACGGCGACATCGAAGGTTTCGCTGAGCAGCGCATGCAACGCGCTGCTGCCGTCCTTGAGCCAGTCGACGGTGTAACCCTCGCGGCCCAGCGCCTGATGAATGCCTTCACCCAGCGCCACGTCATCCTCAACCAGTAATAAACGCACGCGGACTCCTGTCAGTCGAGTTTCTTGTTCACGTCCACCAGCAGGGCGGCGATCTCTTTGCGGCGCCCGGCATCGGCACTTTCGCGGCCCGGGCGCGGCGCGGCTTGCTGGGCTTTGAGCAGCGCAGCTTTGGCTTCAGCGTAGCGCTTCTGACGGTAGAGGTGATCGCCCCAGAAGTACAGACTGTCGATGCCGTTGGGGTTGAGTTGCAAGGCTTGCTTGAGCAGTTGCTCGGCCTTGTCGCTGTCGCCGAAACCGATGGGCCAGCCGGGCACGCGGTCATACAGTGCGGCGAGGCTGGTGTAAGCCGAGCCTTGCAGGGCTTTGGGGTCGAGGGTCAGGGATTTCTCCAGGTCAGCCTTGGCGTCCTTGGCTTTGCCCAAGGCACCGAGGCCGCCCTCGGCACCGGCCCAACTGCTGGTGACGATGCCTTTCCAGATCCACGCTTCGGCAACCGCCGGGCGCTGCGTGGTGAACGCGTTGGCCTCGTTGGCCAATTGTTCGAACGCGGCGGCGCGCTGTTTTTCCGCCACTTCATATTGAATGTGCGCCCAGCTCTGCTGGATGCCCTCGAGGCGTTGCTGGTCGGCCGGTTCCAGCGCCCAGACGCTTTGACTGAGGGCGGCGAGCAACAGGCATGCGGATAGTTTTTTCATGGCTTTGGCGACTCGTGGTCAGGTTTTTCACTGAGACGGCGGATCAGCGGCAACTGCTTGCGCAGGCCTCGATCCACCAGATGCGGGAGCAGATTGTTCAGGCGGACGAAGAAGCGTTCCGGCCAGCCCAGGTAAAGGTCGCGGCGATCACCGGCAATCGCATGGATCACCGCTGAGGCTACGGTTTGCGGATCGTCGACGTTGGCCTTGAGTGCGTCGTTCAGTGCTTGCGCGGCGGCGCTGTTCATCGAGGTGCGCGTGGCGCGCGGCGCGACGTACAGCACGCTGACCCGGGTGTCGGCGAGCTCCCGGCGCAGTGCCTCGGAAAATCCGCGCAAAGCAAACTTGGTCGCGCAATAACTGGCGTAACCCGGGTAGCCGATCGAGCCGTAGGTCGAGCCGACGTTGACCACCATGGCGCTGTCGGCCTGCTTGAGCAGCGGCAACAGCAGTTTGGTCAGGCACATCGGTGCACTGATGTTTACCGCCAGCATCGCGTTGATGTCGCTGTCATCCAGCTGTTCGAGCATGGCGAAGTGATTGACCCCGGCGGCGTTGATCAGCAGGTTGATACCACCAATGGCTTCGGCGGCGACCAGCACTTTACGGCGGTCGCTGAGGAAGGTCAGGTCGGCGCCGACCCAGCACAACGACTCGGGGTAGCGCTTGAGCAGCGGCAGCAGTGCCTCCTGATGCCGCGCCACCGCGAGCACGTGGGCACCGGCGGCGCACAAGGTTTCGGCGATGGCCAGGCCGATGCCGCCACTGGCACCGGTCAGCACCACCCGCGCATCACGCAGTTGCATGTTGAGCCTCCGCGTCACGCGGCAAGCCACGGAACATGTCGGTGTACAGGCGATAGACGACCTTCGAGGCATGGATCACGGCGGCTTGATCGGCAGGATCTTCGAGTTGATTCATCAGGCGCCGGTAGGTTTGCATGTGCTCGATATCGAGCGAACCGTGGGAGCTCAGGTAACTGAACGCCGTTTCCGGCAACGCCAGACGCTCGCGAATGCTGCCCGCCGCGTGGGTGGCCAGGGCGATGCTGGTGCCTTCGAGCACATTGACCATGCCGAACAGACCGACCGGATTGCCACGGGCGATCAGGTCGTAAAGGAAGCTGACCATCAGTTCGATCGACAACGACGGCTGACCGTCGCGCACCGCATCACGATCACCACCACACGCGGCGATGTCATTGAGTACCCAGTGCTCGTGGCCGTATTCGTCTTCGATGTACTCGGCCACCGCTTTGCGCAGCCATTCCAGACGCGTCGGCAGGCGTGCACCGCAAGCCATCATCAGCGGCACGGTGTGGCGCACGTGGTAATACGCCTGCGCGAGAAACGCCCGATAGCTGTCGAGGCTGACCTTGCCTTGCAGGGCATCGACGATGATCGGCAGGTTGAACAGTTCGTGGCGTTCCTGTTGTGTGGCTTCTTGCAGGGTGTCAAAAAAACTCATGATGCGGACTCCTCGGAAACAGCGGATTCGGTCAATTGGCCGTGGTACTGCGCGACGATGGCGTCGCGGCGCGGGCGGCCATTGGCGGTGAGCAAGCCATTGGCGGCGCTGAAGGGTTGCGGCAAGCGCGTCCACTGATGCACCTGGGCGTAATCGGGCAAAGCCTCGTTGGCTTCGGCGACGGCAGCGGCCAGTTCGGCGTCCGTGCAGTCCGGGCGATGTGGCCAGAGCAGGGCGTGATTGCGCGGCAAGGCCTCGCCGTAAACGAACGCCTGGGCGATGTGGCGGCGCTGGGTCAGCTCGGACTCGACCCATTCCGGGTTGACGTTGCGCCCGAAACTGGTGACGAACTGGTGCTTCTTGCGGCCCTTGAGATAGAGAAAACCTTCCGGGTCGAACTCGCCCAGATCGCCGCTCGGCCACCACTCATCGGCGTACGGCGCATCGCCCAGATAACCGAGCAGCGTCGAGCCCTTGATCAGCACTTCGCCGTCCTCGGCCAGCCGCACTTCGACATGCGGCAACGGTCGGCCGACGCTGCCGGGGCGGCGTGCGCCGGGGCGATTGAGGCACACCACCGAGGCGCATTCGGACAAGCCGTAGCCCTCGTAAACCGGCAGCCCGACTCGTTGCGCGCGATGCAGCAGATCCTCCGAGACCCGCGCACCGCCGACAGCGGCAAAGCGTAGGGTTTGCGGGTCGAAGGCTTTTTGTTCGGCGGCGCTGACCAGCAACAGCAGCAACTGCGGCACCAGGATCAGACTCTCCGGCGCACGGCTGGCCAGATAACCGAGCAAGCGCGGAATGTCGACGCCACTGGCGCCCTGAATGCCGAGGGTTTTCTGGCTCGGCAAACTCAACATGGCGCCGGCATACAGCGCGGCGTAACAGCCAAGGTTCTCCAGCAGAATCGCCAACGGCAACAGCGCCAAGTGATGCTGCGGGCCGGTGGCTTCGCTGGCCTGATGCAGCTCCCGTGCAACGCGCAGCAGGCTGTCGGCGTTCAGGCACACACCTTTCGGCGTGCCGGTGGTGCCGGAAGTGAAGGTGAGTTTCGCGGTGCCGACCGGCATACGACTGGGGCCACTGAACGCGCGGCACCAGAACTCGCCACGTTGTTCATAGCCGGCCGCGAGCAGTTCGGCACCCAGTTCCGGCTCGGCAATCACCCTTTCGGCCTGGCTCTGCTCCAGACAATGGGCGCGTTGCGCCGCACTGAAAAACGGCGGCAGCGTCACGCAGGTCAGGCCTTCAAACAGCACGGCAAGATCCCACAGCATCGCGTCGACGCCGTTGTCCAACGCCAGCGCAATCACCTGCGCCTGCTCGTCGCGCAAACGCTCCTGGCGATACAGCACCTCGGCGTACAGCGTGGCGTAATCGAGTTTCAGCGTGTCGCCCCACAGGGCCGTCGCGTGGTCATTGCGCCGGGCATGGTCGCGCAGGGTTTCCTGGAAGCGTTGCAGTTCAAGCGACATGGCAGGCTCCTTCAATCGAAGTCGGCAAACCCAGGCGAGTAAACAGGCCGATATCGCGCAAATGGACGAACCCGGCGCGGATGTTGCCGACATGCACCCAAGGTTTGCTTTCGTAATAACTGCCCCAGTGTTGACGCTCGTCACCCAATCGTTCCGGGTCAGCGGCGCACAATGTCACTGGCTTCAAACCCAGGCGATGGAAGCTGTTGACCAGGCCGATGTTGCCGGTGAACGTCACCCATTCCAGGCCGCCCATGGCCAGCAGGTAGGTGATGGCGATGATGCTCAGGCGCGCGCTGCCGGTGTCGCTGGCGGCGAGGTTGCCGACTTCGACGATGGCGCTGCGCTCGACCGCACGATCCGCCGCCGCGCTGATTAGCGGCTCGATCGGCTCATCCAGATAGCGCTCAAGGAACAGTGACTCCAGATGCGCGCGACGCACCCCGGCCACGGCGCACAACTCGCCGTCGCCGTTGTGCATGCCGAACAGCTCGGGCATGAAGTGGCGGATATCGGCACCGTGGGCCTTGCGAAAACGTTGCTGGATAAAGGCTTCGAACGTCTCTCGCAGGGCATCGTCGGGCAGCGCGCCGGTCAGTGTCATCTGCGGTGTTTCGGCTTGACCGAAGCGCAGGGGCAGGGCGATGTTCCAGTCAAATTCGGGCATGGGCAGAACGCCTCCCTCAATAGGTTTGAGGCGAGTATCGGAGGCATTTCTTAACGAAGTCTGAAGGTGAAAAAAGGTTAACGTGAGGGTCTGTCTTCAGACTCTCTTAAGACTGGGCGGGCAGGGTAACGCCGTCGGTTCGCCCAACAACCGGAGCGAGGCGGTCGAACGAATCGGCCGTCACTCACGACAATCACGAGGCGCAGCTTATGACCCGCGACACCGCCGTAACCCGTTATGGAAAACTCTCAATCACCCTGCACTGGCTGATGCTGGCGCTGTTTGTCGGCGTCTACGCATGCGTCGAAATCAAGGGCTACCTGCCCAAGGGCAGCGAAGCACGCGGCTTGCTGATGGGCTTCCACGGCCTGTTCGGCGCGAGCATCTTCGCCCTCGTCTGGATCCGCCTGCTCGGCCGCCTCAGCCCACGCCCGCCGATCACCCCCAAGCCACCGGCGTGGCAGACCGGCATCGCGCACCTGACACACCTGGCACTGTATGGGCTGATGATCGCCACGCCGATCCTCGCCTGGCTAATGCTCGCCGCCGCCGACAAACCGTTCCCGTACTTCGGCTTCCACGTCCCGGCACCCGTGGCCATCGACCCGGACTTCGCCAAACAACTGAAGTACTGGCATGAACTGATTGGCAGCACCGGTTACTGGCTGATCGGGCTGCACGCGCTGGCGGGGTTGTTCCACCATTATTGGGTGCGGGATAACACCCTCGTGCGGATGCTGCCGGGCCGCACCGAATAACGCAGATATCACTGTAGGAGTGAGCCTGCTCGCGATAGCGGTAGTCCAGTCAATGTAAGTGTTGACTGAACAAACGCCATCGCGAGCAGGCT
>NZ_AKJR01000310.1:0-2629 GCF_000282235.1 Pseudomonas sp. GM24
GAGCCTGCTCGCGATAGCGGTGTGTCAGTCAGCATTAGTGTTGAATGACACACCGCTATCGCGAGCAGGCTCACTCCTACAGTGTTTTTCAGCGTCATGAAGATTGCATTCCAGCTGTATTGCCGCCCTCAAAGCCTTCGGGCACACTGCCCGCCGTTCGATTCCAACCCGGGAAAACCCTCATGCACGCGATCATGCTCAAGGCCAAACTGCACCGCGCCGAAGTCACTCATGCGGTGCTCGATTACGAAGGTTCGTGCGCCATCGATGGCGAGTGGCTGGACTTGTCCGGCATCCGTGAATACGAGCAGATCCAGATTTACAACGTCGACAACGGCGAGCGTTTCACCACCTACGCGATTCGTGGCGAAGAAGGCTCGCGGATGATCTCCGTCAACGGCGCCGCTGCACACAAGGCCAAGGTTGGCGACCGCGTGATCATTTGTGCCTACGCCCATTACAGCGAAGCCGAGCTGGTCAATTTCAAGCCGCGCATGCTTTACATGGCGCCGGGCAATGAGCTGAGCCACACCAGCAACGCCATCCCGGTTCAGCTCGCCTGATCGCGAAACCGCCCCGCTCCCCCTCCGTTTGTCGGCCAGTTCCCGGTCTCGATGTTAAAAAAGTACAGGGATCTGGTCAGACAAAGTCAAGACAGAACGCAGCGCGAGGTTTACTGTATTCGCCCTGTGTCCAGAAATCGTGTCGACGCAGTTGATCCCATGCCCAAACATGGCGTGCCGGGTCTGTTCAGTGTTCAAAAGGCCGTTCAAGTAAAAAGGAAAACCGCAGCGATGGCGTATTACCTCACTCCTCAAGACGTTACCGCTCTGCCCGCCTGGCAAGCGTTGAAAGATCACCGCCAAGCCATGCAGGATTTCAGCATGCGCGAAGCCTTCAACGCCGATCCGCAGCGCTTCAACCAGTTCACCCTTAGCAGCTGCGGACTGTTTCTCGATTATTCGAAGAATTTGATCAACGCCCAGACCCGCAACCTGCTGGTCGGTCTGGCCAATGAAGTCGATCTCAAAGGCGCCATCAAAGCGCTGTTTGAAGGCGAAATCGTCAACACTTCCGAAGGCCGCCCGGCGCTGCACACCGCCCTGCGCCGCCCGGTAGGCGACAAACTGTCGGTCAACGGCGTCAACGTGATGCCGGAAGTCCACAAGGTTCTGAACCAGATTACCGATCTGGTCGGCCGCATCCACGACGGTCTGTGGCGTGGTTACACCGAGAAGCCGATCACCGACGTGGTCAACATCGGCATCGGTGGCTCGTTCCTCGGCCCTGAGCTGGTCTCCGAAGCACTGCTGTCGTACGCGCAGAAAGGCGTGCGTTGCCATTATCTGGCGAACATCGACGGCAGCGAATTCCACGAGCTGACGCAGAAACTGCGCGCCGAGACCACGCTGTTCATTGTTTCGTCGAAGTCGTTCAACACCCTCGAAACCCTGAAGAACGCTCAGGCTGCTCGTGCCTGGTACCTGGCACAGGGCGGTTCGGAAGCCGAGCTGTATCGTCACTTCATCGCTGTATCGAGCAACAACGCGGCAGCCGTGGCGTTCGGTATCCGTGAAGAAAACATCTTCCCGATGTGGGACTGGGTTGGCGGTCGTTACTCGCTGTGGTCGGCCATCGGTTTGCCGATTGCCTTGGCCATCGGCATGTCCAACTTCAAGGAGCTGCTGTCTGGTGCCTACACCATGGACCAGCATTTCCAGACCGCGCCGTTCGAACAGAACATGCCGGTGCTGCTGGCCCTGCTCGGTGTCTGGTACGGCAACTTCTGGGGCGCGCAAAGCCACGCGATCCTGCCGTACGACCACTACCTGCGCAACATCACCAAGCACTTGCAACAACTGGACATGGAATCCAACGGCAAGAGCGTGCGTCAGGACGGCACGCCGGTGTCGACCGATACCGGTCCGGTGATCTGGGGCGGCGTCGGCTGCAACGGTCAGCACGCCTACCACCAGTTGCTGCATCAAGGTTCGCAGTTGATCCCGGCCGACTTCATCGTGCCGATCGTCAGCTTCAACCCGGTCTCCGACCACCATCAGTGGCTGTACGCCAACTGCTTGTCGCAGAGCCAGGCGCTGATGCTCGGCAAGACCCTGCCGGAAGCCGAGCAGGAATTGCGCGACAAGGGCATGAGCGAAGAGCAGGTGCACAAACTCGCGCCGCACAAGGTGATCCCGGGCAACCGTCCGAGCAACACCATCGTGGTCGAACGCATCAGCCCGCGTCGCCTCGGCGCATTGGTTGCCATGTATGAGCACAAAGTGTTCGTACAGAGCGTGGTCTGGGGCATCAACGCCTTCGACCAATGGGGCGTGGAGTTGGGCAAGGAACTGGGCAAAGGCGTTTACAACCGCCTGGTCGGCAGCGATGAAACCCTTGCTGATGACCCTTCTACCCAGGGCCTGATCAACTACTTCCGCGGTCGTCACCGCGGTTGATCTGTTGCTTGATAGAGAGCCCCTGAAGTTCAGGGGCTTTTTTTCGTCTGGCGTTTGGCGTGGATTTCGCGGTGGCAGCCAAATCGCTTCCCCCTCACCCCAGCCCTCTCCCCCAAGGGGTAGAGGGGGAAAGGGAGCCGATTTTCACGCTTTTCAATACTTGAGTTCGA
>NZ_AKJR01000311.1:0-6719 GCF_000282235.1 Pseudomonas sp. GM24
GGGGCTCTTGATCTTGAGTCAGCGGGCAGCAACCGCCTGGGCAGTGGCATCGCTGAAATCGAGGACCTTGCCACCCTGCGCCGAGGCATATTGCTGAGCCTGGCCCTTAAGCAGGAACGCGCTCAGGCGCCCCTTGGCATCACTGGCAAACCACGCCTGGTCCGCGAGCAGCTTGATCCCGCTGTCACTGGCCTGCGCATACACCGCCCGGACGTTTTTGCCTTCCTGCTTCAACGCCGCGAGCGCTGTGAATGCCTCTTCGGCTGACGCGTACTGGCGGACTTTGTCCTCACCGCGCACCCAGATTTCCGCAACATGGCTGAAGTCGGTGATTGCGTTACCGGTTGCGGCATCCGTAGCCTTCAGCGGCGTCTGCGCGTAGTTGGCCAACTGCGCCGTGTAATCCAGACCCGACGCCTTGAACGCCGCACGAATGTATTGATCGTCAATGAAGGTATTCAGATCGAGCCCGCGATCAGCCTTCTTCAGCAGCTTCAACGTGTCGATAGCCGTGCCGACCGCCTGGCGATATTCCGGCTTCCAGCTCAGGTCGCGGGTCTGCACGCCGAGCGGGCCGTGGAACAGATAATTCACTTCGGCATCGACCCCGGTGACTTTGGCGATCAGCTCGCTGTACTTCTCAGGCTCGGCGGCGAGCAATTGATTGGCCTCGATGCTCGCACGCAGGTACGCGACGACAACTTCCGGATACTTTTTGGCGAAAGCCTGATCCACCAGCGCGCCATGGAATGTCGGCGCATTGGCCTGTGCGCCGTCGTAGATCTTGCGGGCGAATCCACGGCTCGGGAACAACTCGGCGAAGGGCACGAAATCGGCGTGAGCGTCGATCTTGCCGGCCTGCAACGCCGAGCCGGCGACCTCCGGCGGCTGGGCGATGATGTTCACATCCTTGAGCGGATCCCAGCCCTGCGCCGCCACCGCACGCAGCAACATGCCGTGGGCGGTGGAGGCGAACGGCACGGAAATCGTCTTGCCCTTGAGTTCGCTCAGCGCCTGCACGCCCGACGCGCTCGGCACGACGATGCCGTTGCCGCTGCCCTTGATACTGCCCGAGAGCACGCTGATGAACAGGCTGTGTTTGCCGGCGGTTTCAAACGCAACACCGTTGAACGCACCGGGGAAATCAGCCATGGCACCGAAGTCGAGTTTGCCGGCGACCATCTCGTTGGTCAGCGGTGCGCCGCTGGTGAAGTTTTTCCACTGAACGTCGTACTTCGCGTCTTTGTAGACGCCGTCGTGGGGCAGGTATTTGTCGAGCAGGCCAAGTTCACGAATCAACAGCCCGCCAGCGGCGCAGTTGATGGTGGTGTCTTGGGTGCCGATGGCGATGCGGATGGTTTCGGCCGAGGCCGACACGGTGAACGAAGCCAGTACCAGACCGGCGATTGCTGCACGCAACATGAGTGTTTCCCCTCGAATCATTTATTTGAGTTCGTCTCCGCCACGATCAGGGCGCGGTGGGAAACGAGGGGTTTTCGGTGAATCCAGCGTCCGGGTGTTTCCGGGTAGCTTTTATGTTGTCCAGGCGGGCCTCATCGCTGGCAAGCCAGCTCCCACAGGGATTTTCAGTGGGACACAGATGTCGCTAACAACAGAGGAACCTGTGGGAGCTGGCTTGCCAGCGATGAGGCCCTTTCAATCAACGCAATAAATAGGGGATGTCGACTTTGACGGCACCCGTCGGGCAATCCTTCTCGCACGGCATGCAGTACCAGCATTCATCGAACGCCATGTAGGCCTTTTGCGTCGCCGGATTGATCGCCAGCAAGTCCATCGGGCAGACATCCACGCACACGGTGCAGCCCTTTTCGGCGATGCATTTGTCCTCGTCCACGGTGACGGGGGCGTTGGAGCGGAAGAAGATTTCCTGAGCTTGATAGGCCATGGTTCGGGCTCTCTGGTTATTGATGTATCAAGCGGCGAAAGCGCCGACCCGCAAACGGTCGTAAGCCTGCATTTCCTCGGCATCGAGCGGGATGATGTAAGGCTCGACGGCTTTCTTGAAACTGGTCATCTGGCCGTCCTCGCCCTTCTTCAAATGGCAATGGCAGAACCATTCGCTGTCGTTGCGTTGCGGGTGATCGACGCGATAGTGGTACAGGCCCCAGCGGCTTTCGGCGCGGAACAACGAGGCGCGCGCGGCCATTTCCGCGCAGTCGCGGATCACGCTGGTTTCCATCGCGCGCATCAGTTCGTGGGCGTTGTTGGCCTTCATCTGCTCGAGATCGCGTTCAATGTCGCTGAAGCGCTGCAGGCCGATCTGCATCTTTTTGGTCACTTTCGGCGGTTGCAGGTAGTCGTTAACGAAGCGCCGCAGCTTGTACTCGACCTGCGCTGGCGGCAGACCGTTTTCACGATCCAGCGGTGCGTAGACCCGGGCCTTTTCCTTTTCGATTTGCGCGGCATCCAGCGCGGAAAACTCGCGCCCGGCGACAAAGTCGGCGGCGTTGTGCCCAGCGAACCAGCCATACGTGAACGCGCCGAGCATATAGTTGTGCGGCACAGCGGCCATGTCACCCGCCGAGTACAACCCTTTCACCGAGGTCTCGGCACGCTCGTTGACCCACACCCCAGACGCCGAGTGGCCGCTGCAAAAGCCGATTTCGGAGATGTGCATTTCGACCATTTGCGTGCGGTAATCGGTGCCGCGATTGGCGTGGAACTGGCCACGGCTCGGGCGCTCGTTGCTGTGCAGAATTTCCTCGATGTTCTGGATGGTTTCTTCCGCCAGGTGATCGAGTTTGAGAAACACCGGACCGTTGCCGCTCTCCAGTTCCTGGTGGAACTCCCACATCATCTGCCCGCTCCAGTAGTCGCACTCGATGAAGCGTTCGCCCTTGTTGTTGGCGGTGTAGCCACCCAGCGGACCGGTGACGTAGGCGCAAGCCGGGCCGTTGTAATCCTTGATCAGCGGGTTGATCTGGAAGCACTCGAGGTTGGCCAGCTCGGCACCCGCGTGATAGGCCATCGCGTAGCCGTCACCAGCATTGGTCGGGTTTTCGTAGGTGCCCATCAGGTAGCCCGACGACGGCAGACCGAGACGCCCGGCCGCGCCACAGGCGAGGATCACCGCTTTGGCCTTGATCACATGGAAGTCGGCAGTGCGGCAGTCGAAGCCCATCACACCGTTGACGGTGCCCTCCGCGTCGGTCAGCAAACGCGTGCAGACGAGACGATTGGTGATACTCACCCGGGCGCGTTTCAACTGCCGATAAAGGACTTTTTTGATGTCGTGTCCTTCCGGCATCGGCAGCACGTAGGCGCCCATGTGGTGGACTTTTTTCACCGCGTAATCGCCGGTTTCGTCCTTCTCGAACTTCACGCCCCAGCGGTCGAGTTGCTCGATGGTTTCGAAGCTGTGCGTTGCATAGGCGTACACCGCCGCCTGATTGACGATGCCGTCGTTGGCGATGGTGATTTCCTTGGTGTACTGCTCCGGTGTCGAGTGGCCGGGAATGATCGCGTTGTTCAGGCCGTCCATGCCCATGCTGATCGCGCCGCTGCGTTTGACGTTGGCCTTGTCGACCAGCAACACGCGCAGGTCGCGGTTCTTTTCTTTGGCCTTGATTGCCGCCATCGGCCCGGCGGTGCCGCCGCCAATGACGACGATGTCGTATTCCTGTTCGAGCACGTTGCGGGTCATGCCTGCTCCCCTTTTTGCCGGTCGATCCGCAGGCGGTACTGAAACGCATCGCCACGGTAATAAAGGTGTTCGAAGTCCAGCGGCTGGCCTTGCGCGTCGTGGGTCAAACGTTCGATGCGCATGATCGGCGAGCCGGCCTCGACGTTCAGCGCCTGGGTCAGGTCGCTGTCGGCCAGCACCGCGTCGATGGCCAGATCGGCGTGGCCGAGGGCAATGCCGCAGTCGTTTTCGAGAATCAGGAAGATGTCACGGGTGACCAGATCGGCCTTCTCCAGGCGCTCGCCGACGGCTTTCGGCAGGTAGGTGATTTCCAGCGAGATCGGCTCACGGTTGATCAGGCGCACGCGTTTGATTTGCGTGACGATCTCGCCTTCGGCAACTTGTAAACGTTCGGCGACGCGCTTGTCGGCCGGGATGAATTTGAAGCTGCGCAGGCGGTTGATCACCTCGTAGCCACGCCCGGTCATCGACTCGGCGAGGCCTTGCAGGCTGCTGACGTTCTGAAAGGTTTTCGGCTTGGCGACGAAGGTGCCTTTGCCGTGGATCTTGAAGATCAGCCCTTCCTTTTGCAGATCGCCGAGCGCCTGGCGCACGGTGATGCGGCTGACTTTGAACAGCGCGCCGAGTTCGCTTTCGGAGGGCATCTGGCTGTCTTGCGGGTATTCGCCGTCGAGAATGCGCGCACGGAGAACGTCGCGCAGCTGGGTGTGCAGCGGGACACTTGATAAGGAGAGCGGGCTAAGAGAGAGAACGTTATCGGTCATCGCGGGATCACTTGTTATAACGAGTTATGACGTGATCTTAGAGTTGTTATGACAAGGTTAGAAATATTGTTTGGGCATAACCTTAGATTCGGTGTTGAAAATCAAAAGATCGCAGCCTTCGGCAGCTCCTACAGGGGATCGCGGTCTCATGTAGGAGCTGCCGAAGGCTGCGATCTTTTGATCTTAACGTTTGAGGATCTGGTCCATTACCCAGTCGGTCTTGAGCGCTTGTTCGGCGACTGCAGGGTGTGGTGAATCACCACGAATATGCGCATTCATGCCCAATACGTGATGCCACTGGATGTTTTCGTGATGAGGGATGTCCAGGCTGACGACTTCATCCGCATGCAGCTGCACAGAATGCTCATCAAACACCGAAAAACCGATCCGCCCGAGGCTGCCGATGATCTCGACCCGATCCTCACGCCGATCCGCAACAAAGCTCCAGCAACCCATGCCCAGCGCCCCGGAGGCGAACCGCCAACTGGCGCTGACCGCATCCTCTGCCGCGTACAACCCGGCCTGACGCGCGGTGAATCCGGCGACCTCGACAATGTCGCCAAGCAGATACTGGAACAGGTCAAAGCCATGACTGGCCAGATCGGCAAAGTAACCGCCACCGGCCACCGCCGGATCCGTGCGCCAATTGTCGCGACCGTCCAGATCCACCGGCGAAGGTGCCTTGGTCAGCGTCCAGCTCAAGTGCCGAACCTCACCGATGCGCCCCTCCGCCAACCATTGCCGCACCTGCGCAAAACGCGGCAACGAACGGCGATAGTAGGACACAAACAAGTGCAATCCGGCCTCGGCAAACACCTGCTGCATCTCGCGACTTTGTCCGGCATTCAGCGCCATCGGTTTTTCCACGCAGCAATGTTTGCCGGCGGCGGCGACTTTCAGGCTGTAGGCGTGGTGGCTGTCGGGTGGCGTGGCGATGTACACCGCGTCCACCTCGGGATCGTTGATCAGCGCATCGACGTCGGTGTAGACCCGCGCGATGCCGTGGCGCGCGGCGTAATCGGTCACCGCTTCGAGGCGTCGGCCCATCACCGCCACCAGCGCCGAACCGGGCGCTTTGTAGAAGGCCGGCCCGCTCTTGCGTTCAGCGACGCTGCCACAACCGATCATGCCCCAGCGCACCACGTCCATGTTCATTCCTTTTAGCCGATGCGCAAGGCGCGCAGATCGAGGTGACCGTCCTTCAGCGGCGGGCACCAGTAGTAGCCGCCAGTGATCGGCCGGCTGATGCGATACAGACCATCGGTGATGCCGTCTTCCAGACCACTCATACGGCGCAGTTGCGCTTCGAAGGCATCCAGCGAGAAGCCAAAAGCAAGGAACATCAGCCCGGCGCGATCACCTTCGATCCACGGCATCGAACGACGCACGACGAACGCTTCCGGGGCGAAGCTTTCCTGCGCAGTGCGTTTGACGTGGGCGGAGACCGGGGCGTCGTCGATCTCTTCGTTGTCGCTGAGGCGACGGCCCATGATGTTGTCTTTGTCGTCGGCGGACAGCTTGTGGAAACCCTTGAGGTCGTGCTGCCACTGCTGGATCGCGGCGAAGCTGCCACCGACCATGCCGTCAGCGCCTGCGCTTTGCAGGGCGGCGGCGATGGCCGCTTCGTCGTGCGGGTTTTCGGTGCCGTCTTCGTAACCGGTGAGGTCGTGGCCGTCCTTGTGGCGGAAGGCTTCCTGCATCTCGACCAGACGCAGGGCCGGGGCCAGTGCGGCCTTGAGGGCGTTGCAGCGGTTGAGCAGTTCACCACGGTCGACGCCGTGCAGCCAGACCCACAGTGCGTGCTGGGTCGACGGGTTTTCGACGCCAACGCCAGTCATGGCCGGGAAGCTGCGCAGGCCATCGATCTGCACGTTGAGGGCCTTGGCCAGGGATTCGCCGAAACCGACCACCGCCGACTGGCCGTCTACCTGATTGATCAGGTTGTCGATCGCCTGCGGCAGCGCTTCCACCGATTCAAGGGCGAAAAACAGATGACGTGCTTGCGCAGGAACTGGGGTGGCGAGAATGCCCGACTGGTAGTAACTCATGTGAACTCCTTGGGAAAGTGCGCGGGAGTTTACCTGTGACCGGAAGGTTTGTGGGGGTTTGGACGCAAGTCAAAATCCCCTCACCCTAGCCCTCTCCCAGAGGGAGAGGGAACTGATTCGGGGATATTAAAGATCTACACCGACTTGAACGTGCATCGGTGAATCCATAATCGACACAAGATCTTTCAGGTCGATGCATGACTCAAGACACTACGGTCGGCCCCCTCTCCCTCCGGGAGAGGG
>NZ_AKJR01000312.1:0-3507 GCF_000282235.1 Pseudomonas sp. GM24
AAAGATCGCAGCCTTCGGCAGCTCCTACAGGGAACGCGGATACCGTGTAGGAGCTGCCGCAGGCTGCGATCTTTTAAGCTTTTTCCCAGACTTCGAAGTTGTACGCGGGCTTATCTTCAATCGCCGGGTTTTCAACGTTCGACACCAGCTTCCACTGGTGCAAATCAAACTCCGGAAACCACGCATCCCCTTCCGGGCTCAGCGCCACGCGAGTCAGATACAGACGATCCGCCTGCGCCAGCCCTTGCGCGTACAACTGCGCGCCACCAATCAGCATCAGCTCATCGACGCCCTGCTCCTTCGCCCACTCCTCGGCGCGAACCACGGCTGCTTCAAGCGACGGATAGACTTCGGCACCTTCCAGCACCAGACCGGTCTGACGGCTGACCACAATGTTCAAGCGCCCCGGCAACGGCCGACCGAGCGAATCCCAGGTCTTGCGACCCATGATGATCGGCTTGCCCAAGGTCGTGGCCTTGAAGTATTTGAAGTCCCCCGGCAGGTGCCAGGGCATGCTGTTGTCGACGCCGATCACGCGGTTTTCACCGAGGGCTGCGATCAGGCTGAGGGGGAGTGATTTAGTCATGCCGGCGAGGATACCAGAGCCGCGCTTACCCCGATAAGCGCCACAGCGGTTATGCTCTTCAATCAATTAAGCGACGGAAAGCCGCGTGACTGAACTGACTCCACTGCAAAACCTCTGGCTCACCGAGACCGTGCGCCTGCGCGAAGAACACGCAGGCCCATTGGATGATCTGGAAGCCAACCGACTGGCGCGCACGGCCGGCGGCGATCTGCCGAGCCGCATTCAACGCCGGGCGTTATGGCTGGCCGAACGTGACGGGCTGACTTCGGCCCTCAAACACTGGCTGCAAGGTGCGCGCCTGGCGCTGCTGCTGTTGATGATTTTCGCTGTGCTTAGCGGCGCTGGTCTGGCCTTTGCTGCGTTGAGCCAAACGCCGGTCAATGTGTTCTGGGCCTTGGGCAGCCTGCTCGGGCTGAACCTGATTCTGCTACTGAGTTGGTTGCTGGGATTGATCTTTGCCGGCGAGCACGGCGCCACGCTCGGCCGATTGTGGTTATGGCTCAGCGAAAAAATGGCCCGCGACGCCAAAGCCGCGCAACTGGCGCCGGCACTGCTCTTGATGCTGCAACGCAAGAAGCTCAATCGCTGGGCGCTCGGTACGCTGGTCAACGGCTTGTGGCTGCTGGCGATGTTCAGCGCATTGATTCTGCTGCTGACGCTGATGGCGACCCGGCGCTACGGCTTCGTCTGGGAAACCACGATTCTCAGCGCCGACACCTTTATCCACGTCACCCACGCGCTCGGTTATCTGCCATCGCTGCTCGGCTTCAACGTGCCAACGGTGGAGATGATCCGCGCCAGCGGCGACGGCGCGCTCGATATTGAAAGCGCTCGACAGGCCTGGGCAACCTGGCTGGTCGGCGTGTTGGTGGTCTACGGCGTGCTGCCGCGTCTGCTGCTGACGCTGTTGTGTTTCTGGCGCTGGAACAGCGGTAAAACCGCGCTGCGTCTGGACTTGAACCTGCCCGGCTACGCGCAATTGCGTGAACGTCTGATGCCAACCAGCGAACGCCTCGGCGTCAATGATCCGGAGCCTGCGCAACTGCATCGCGTCGAAAGTGGCGTCGGCGAACTCGCCAGCGAAGGTGCGCTGCTGGTCGCCATCGAACTCGACGAACAACGCCCATGGCCGCCTGCAATGCCGAAAAACGTCAGCAACGCCGGCATCCTCGACAGCCGCGAGTCACGGCACAAACTCCTCGAACAATTGAGCCGCTTCCCGCCGGCGCGTCTGGCGATTGCCTGCGATCCACGGCGCTCGCCGGATCGTGGCAGCCTCGCGCTAATCGCCGAGCTGGCGCGCAGCGCTGGCGAAACCCGCGTGTGGCTGCTGCAAGCGCCGCCCGGCGAAGCGCTGGACGCCGAACGTCTCGGCGATTGGCACGTTGCACTGCAACAACTTGAGCTGCCGTTCGCCGATTGCGCGCCGTTGAACTGGCTGGAGACTGGCCATGACTGATGCCTGGAAAGCGCCGCTGAAGCTCGCAGTGGTCGGCCACACCAACGTCGGCAAGACCTCACTGTTACGCACGCTGACCCGCGATGTCGGCTTCGGCGAAGTCTCCCATCGCCCGAGCACCACGCGGCATGTCGAAGGCGCGCGGTTGTCGGTGGACGGCGAGCCGCTGCTCGACCTCTACGACACGCCCGGCCTGGAAGACGCCATCGCCCTGCTGGATTTTCTCGAACGCCTGGAACGTCCCGGCGAACGTCTCGATGGCCCGGCGCGATTGGCGCGGTTTCTCGATGGCAGCGAGGCGCGCCAGCGCTTTGAGCAAGAGGCCAAAGTGCTGCGGCAATTGCTCGCCTCCGACGCCGGTTTGTATGTGATCGACGCCCGCGAGCCGGTGTTGGCCAAGTACCGCGATGAACTGGAAGTGCTCGCCAGTTGTGGCAAGCCGCTGCTGCCGGTGCTGAATTTCGTCAGCAGCGCCAATCATCGCGAGCCGGACTGGCGTGAGGCGTTGGCAAGGCTCGGACTGCACGCACTGGTACGTTTTGACAGCGTTGCGCCGCCCGAGGATGGCGAGCGCCGGTTGTACGAAAGCCTCGCGCTGCTGCTGGAGAATGCCCGGCCGCAACTGGAGCGATTGATTGCCGATCAGCAGGCTCAGCGCCTCGCCCGTCAGCAAAGTGCGGCGCGGTTGATTGCTGAATTGTTGATCGACTGCGCCGCGTGCCGGCGCAGTGTGGTCAGTGAAGCTGCGCAGGAACAGCAAGCCATCAGCGAGCTGCGCAAGGCTGTGCGCCAGCGCGAGCAGAAGTGTGTTGAGGCGTTGCTCAAGCTGTATGCGTTTCGTCCGCAGGACGCGGCTGCAAGTGATTTGCCGTTGCTCGATGGGCGTTGGGGCGATGACTTGTTCAACCCTGAGACCTTGAAGCAACTCGGCGTACGCGTGGGCGGCGGAATTGCTGCCGGGGCGGCGGCAGGAGCTGGTGTGGATTTGCTGGTTGGCGGGATTACCCTTGGTACGGCGGCGTTGGCGGGGGCGATTGCCGGTGGTGCGCTGCAAACGGCGCGCAGTTATGGCAGTCGCTTGCTGGGCAAGATCAAGGGGCAGCGCGAACTGACGGTGGATGACGGTGTGTTGCGGCTGTTGGCGTTGCGCCAGCGGCAGTTGGTGTTGGCGCTGGATCAACGTGGGCATGCGGCGATGGATGCGGTTCAGGTGGCGACTCCGCAGGATAAGACCTGGCGCGAGGGCAAGTTGCCCGAGGCGCTGAACAAGGCACGGGCGCATCCGCAGTGGTCGTCGTTGAATCCGCAGGCGAAGTTGAATCAGGCGGAAAGGCAGGAGCAGATTGAGGCGTTGGTTGCTCGGGTGCTTGAGCTGTAGACGCCGACCCTCACCCCAGCCCTCTCCCAGAGGGAGAGGGAGCTGACCGTGTTGTTCTTCCGTCATACATCGACCTGAGATATC
>NZ_AKJR01000313.1:0-4928 GCF_000282235.1 Pseudomonas sp. GM24
TCGTAGCTCAGCTGGATAGAGTACTCGGCTACGAACCGAGCGGTCACAGGTTCGAATCCTGTCGAGTGCACCATTTAAGAGTTAGTTGCAGCAATGTGAATAACTTGGTTTCAGCCAGTTGTGGTCTGGTCTAAAAACACAAATTGCACTCGTAGCTCAGCTGGATAGAGTACTCGGCTACGAACCGAGCGGTCACAGGTTCGAATCCTGTCGAGTGCACCATATACCGAAAAGCCCGCGTTTAACGCGGGCTTTTTGCTGTCCGGGATTTTGTTTTTGCCTTCACGCATCCCCTCTCATCAAAATCTATTTGAGCCGAACGGCCTCGCTTGAGGTCATAGCGATAGCTGGTCGCCGATGTTCGAATATTCACCTTGTCCGGTTTGCCTAACGCGCTTTCGACGTCTTGCTGACTCATGCCGGCAATGACTCGGCGATTGATGATCGCTTCGCGACGTTGCCTGGCGTCGATCAGATTTCCGCATTTGTCTTCAGTGTGGCCAACGATGCCCGGTTCTCGGCCTGCGGTTGTCATGCCGAAGGTTTCTTTATGGTTGTGTTCTGGCATCACGGCCACAACTGATCCGGGCGAGTAGGAGTGAACTTCCTGTGCCGAGCGCCGTTCACCTTGCGCACAGCTCATCGAGGTGAAGGTGATGCTGCCATCGGCGGCTTCGCAGCGATGGAGGGTCAGGGCGGCCCCGGTCGGCGGCAGGCAGAACAGGCTGGTGAGTACAAGGTGGGATGGTTTCAATGGCATTCGACGTCCTCCATGACGATCTACGCTCAAGGGTAGTCGCTACATTTTCCAGTGCCGGTGTGTTTTCTTTTCAGGATGAGTCGTCGCATGTGCAGGGATCAGGACAGTGCTCAGGATTGTTTCGCAAGCGCTTGTTTCGACCGCGATTTTTTAACGTTTTAAACCGTCAGGCGGTGTATCATTGCGCCCGTCAGCCCCGCCGGGGCTTGTGGAAAACCTCCATGGACTTACCCAGTAGTTACTCAGTACCCCGTTTCACCAATCATGAATTGACTGATTGATCCTTCCGGCGTGCCCCGCTGCTGGGAGTGGAGTTCGCCTATGTCTGAAATCGAAGTAAAGAAAACACAAGAAAGCCTGCAGGATCGCCTGGCTCAGGTTGTCGAGTTGCTGCAGCGTCAGCGCGTCGTCGAAGACCTGACTCATCGCCAGGAAGGCGCGCATCACGATCGCGTCGAAAACCTGGTTCATCGACAAAATCTCGTCGAGCTGCAACGCAAGCTTGATGATCTGCACTCTGCCGACGTCGCCTACATCCTTGAAGCCTTGCCGCTGGACGATCGTCTGACGCTCTGGCAATTGGTCAAGGCTGATCGCGACGGCGATATCCTTCTCGAAGTATCCGACTCTGTTCGTGAAACGCTGATCGCCGACATGGACGATCACGAGCTCCTGGCCGCGGCCAAGGACATGGACGCCGACGAACTTGCTGACCTGGCTTCCGAGCTGCCGCGAGACGTCGTCCACGAGCTGATGGAGAGTCTGGATAACCAGCAACGTGAACGCGTGCGGTCGGCCCTGTCTTACGACGAGGAGCAGGTCGGTGCGTTGATGGACTTCGAGATGGTGACTATCCGTGAGGATGTCAGTCTCGAAGTGGTTCTGCGCTATCTGCGTCGCCTCAAAGAGCTTCCAGGTCATACCGACAAGCTCTTTGTCGTTGATTACGATGGTGTGCTCAAGGGTGTACTGCCGATCAAGCGCCTTTTGGTCAATGACCCGGACAAACAAGTTGCCGAGGTGATGGCCAGTGATCCGGTGAGCTTCCACCCGGACGAAGATGCCTACGACGCCGCACAGGCCTTCGAGCGTTACGACTTGATCTCCGCCCCGGTAGTCGATAAGAACGGCAAGTTGATCGGCCGCCTGACGATCGACGAAATGGTCGATCTGATTCGTGAGGAAAGCGAGAACGAAGTCCTCAACATGGCCGGTCTGCGTGAAGAGGAGGATATCTTCGCTTCGGTATGGAAGTCTCTGCGTAACCGTTGGGCGTGGCTGGCGATCAACTTGATCACTGCGTTTGTCGCGTCGCGAGTGATCGGTCTGTTCGAGGGTTCGATCGAGAAGCTGGTAGCACTGGCGGCACTCATGCCGATCGTGGCGGGTATTGGTGGTAATTCCGGTAACCAGACGATCACCATGATCGTTCGCGCCATGGCGCTCGATCAGGTCAGTACCGGTAATACTTCGCGCCTGATGCGCAAGGAGTTGGCGGTAGGCTTGATCAATGGCTTGGTCTGGGGAGGTGTGATCGGTGTTGTTGCCTATCTGCTCTACGGGAGTTGGTCCCTGGGCGTGGTAATGACCGCGGCAATGACACTTAACCTGTTACTGGCTGCATTGATGGGCGTTTTGATCCCTATGACCTTGGCGAAGATGGGGCGAGATCCGGCGATGGGAGCCAGCGTGATGATCACTGCGATGACCGACAGTGGTGGCTTCTTCATATTCCTGGGGTTGGCGACAATCTTCCTGCTCTAACCGGCAGCATTGAAACAGCCCGCCAATTGGCGGGCTTTTTTGTGCCTGCGATTACCCAAAATCCGCGCGAAAAAAAGCCAGCAATTAAGCTGGCTTGAGATGTTCGGTATGGCTCAGGACGCGTCTGCTGCCATTTCTGCATCGTGGGCAATCAAGGACACCAGAGCATTTTGTTGACGGTGAGACAGCTGGCGGAAACGTTGCAACAGCTCGCGCTCGTGCAACGACAGCTCCGGGCTGTCCAGGCGCATGCTCAGCTCTTCGCCCAGTGCACCTTCCTGAATAAGACTCTGCTCAAGGCGCGCAATGATTTCGGAGTTCATGCTGCGATGATGATTGCGAGCCACCTCGGCAATGCGTTCCCGCATTCCGTCTGGCAGACGTACGACGAACTTGTCAGCCGTACGGCTGGAATAAATTGCCTGTTTCAATGGGCGCATATATTTAACCGGTTAGTTCAGGGGAGCGGTTCTCGGGATTGGCCGCAGGATGTGTGGTAGGACAAGCATCCGCGCCAAATGGTTCAACCTGAATTGTTAAGAGGCCCGCATCATGCCTCAAAATTGCCAGATCATTGGCGTCAATTCTGTGACAAATATTGAGCTGGGTAAAGGCGTAATGCCAGCACCAATTATCAGAAATGCGGACTGGTTTGAAATCTTCGCCACTGTCCGCATCCTTGCTCGGTTCCTGCCGCACATCAATTGATGTCCGAAGGCATCAGAACGTGCATGCTATGCGGGTTCTAAATCCTTGTTCCTTACCTGTACAGGATAGTGGCAAATTGCCGATTTACTAGTGGCATACCCCTGCTGGAGGGTGTTTTCAGGATGGATGGCAAGCTAATTTATTTGATGGGGCCGTCCGGTTCGGGAAAGGACAGTTTGATTGAAGCGGCGCGGGTGCCATTGCGTGGGTTGAACTGCGAGGTGATGCGTCGGGTGATCACGCGATCCGCTGAATCGGTAGGAGAGGATGCCATTGGGGTGACACCGGAGGAGTTCGAGCGACGCGAGCGCGCTGGCGACTTCTCGCTGGCCTGGCGCGCCAATGGTCTTTCCTATGGAATTACGGTGGAAATGGATCAGCGACTGAAAGCTGGTCAGCATGTGTTGGTCAACGGTTCCCGCGCCAATCTGCGCCAGGCATTGGAGCGCTATCCGTCGCTGCTGCCGGTTTTGCTTACGGTCAGGAATGAAGTTTTGCGAGAACGTCTGCTCAGACGTGGTCGAGAGACGCTTGAGCAGATTGAAGAAAGACTGGCTCGCAATGCGTTGTTCAAGGATCGGAGGTCAAGTGATGGGCCGGTATATCACATCGATAATTCCGGAAATCTGGCGGAGGCCGTCAATGATCTTCTGCGCCTGATCGGGATCAACGTAAAACCGGATCAAATTTGATTTTCCGTCCGGCAGCCATTGCAAGCACAAACAGCACTGCAAACACACCGCAGCCAATCAGTGGCAGGGTGATTTCGGTACCCTCGAACAACGATAAATGCACAACGCCGCTCAATAAAGCGAGGATCAGAAATCCTGCAGCTGATTTGGACATTTTCTACTCCTGAAGATATTTCAAAAAACCAGATGTTCTGAAGTCAGTGCTGGCAGCGTCTGCCCGGAAATACTGACGGCTTGTGAGGTAGGGTTGACCTGATCGCTCAGCACCGCCAGTTGCGGCGTTCTCTGTACCTGCAGGTAATGTGGCATACGCTGAACCAATGGCTCTGGTGCGGAACTCTCGGGGATAAATTGGGAGCTCACCAAAACCACTAGAGCAATTGCGTTTGCAAGCAAAAGAGTGCTGTTCATGGGGCGTGGCTCCGAATGTTCTTCTATAGAACAGATAAAGCAGCCGTCGTGCCAACAGTTTAACCTCTGTTAAGTCCTTTAAAAACAAGCAGTTGAGAGGCTTTCACGGCTTGCTTGGATTGCAATCTGCAATGAAGACGTTAGGGAGGGGTGCAAAATGCACGGTAATTCTTCCCGCGATATGGCAGGGCGGCTGCCTACACTTAAAAAGCCCTACGGACGACATGACAAATCCGGGTGCGGTGGTTAACATGCACGCCGTCCGTCATGCAGCGTCTGCTGCGACAAGCGTGTGTCCCAGTAGCTCAATTGGATAGAGCATCCCCCTCCTAAGGGGAAGGTTGGCAGTTCGAACCTGCCCTGGGACACCATTTATTTGTTGAAACTCTCTCCTTTGATATTCGCTGACCTCGTGCTCAAGCTTTGCTACGAGCCAGGGTAGGTTTGCCTATGCTTTCTGGCTGAAGGCTTGATTCCAGGTAAGGCTTAGGTGAGCGCCTCTATATAGAAGGCTTTTCCTTGCTTCGATAGAAAAGCGCAATTAACGCTTGACGGCAGATTTCAGATGTCTATAATTCGCCCCACTTCCGGCG
>NZ_AKJR01000314.1:0-2890 GCF_000282235.1 Pseudomonas sp. GM24
CGCGATTGCGGTGTGTCAGTTGATAAATCTGTTACCTGACCAACTGCTATCGCGAGCAGGCTAACTCCTACCGGGGCCAAGCATTACTTGGCGGACTTGATCGCAGCGCCGAGTTTCTTGGCAGTGTCGGCCGGGTCGGCTTTCGGGTCGTTGATGTAGTTGGTCACGACATCAAAGAACGCGCCTTGCACGGCCAGCGTGGTCGCCATGTTGTGCGCCATGCTTGGTTGCAGGCCGCCGGACTTGGCGTCCGCGAGGAAGTCCTTGGCAGCAGTCTGTGCGCAGGAGTCGAAGCCGAGCTTGTCCATGTTGTTCAACATGTCGTTGCGAACCGGGATCGAGCCTTTGTTGATGCTGAAGACTTTCTGGAAGTTTTCACCCAGCACGACTTTGGCGATGTCCTGCTGACCGGCCGCAGTGCCGGCGTCTTTCTGCTTGAACACGGCCAGCGAGTCGATGTTGTAGGTGAACGCCTTGTCGGTGCCCGGGAAAGCTACGCACTCGTAGTCCTTGCCCGCGACTTTCTTGGCGGCGGTCCATTCGGACTTGGCCCAGTCACCCATGATCTGCATGCCGGCCTTGCCGTTGATGACCTTGGCCGCTTCCAGGTTCCAGTCCTGACCTTTGCCGTCGGCGTCCATGTAGGTCGCGACTTTCTTCAGCTCGGTCAGCGCCTTGACCATTTCCGGGCCGGTCAGCGCGGCGTTGTCCAGGTCAACCAAGGCTTTCTTGTAACCATCGACACCCATGACCGAGAGCACCACGGCTTCGAACACGGTGCTGTCCTGCCAAGGCTGACCGCCGTGAGCCAGCGGAATGAAGCCCGCAGCCTTGAGCTTGTCGCCAGCGGCATAGAATTCTTCGAGGGTGGTCGGGTTCTTGGTGATCCCGGCTTTCTTGAACACTTCCGGGTTGATCCACAGCCAGTTCACGCGGTGAATGTTCACCGGCACGGCCACGTAATCACCGTCGTACTTCACGGTATCGGAGACTTTCTTGTCGAGCAGGCTGTCCCACTTTTCCGACTTGGCGACGTCTTTCAAAACGTCGGTGTCGAGCAGGCCGGTGGATGCCCATTCCTGGATGTCCGGGCCTTTGATCTGGGCAACGCCAGGCGGGTTGCCAGCGACTGCGCGGCTTTTCAGCACGGTCATGGCAGTCGCACCGCCACCACCGGCGACAGCGCCGTCTTTCCAGGTGAAACCGTCTTTTTCGACTTGGGCCTTGAGCACATCAACGGCAGCTTTTTCGCCACCGGACGTCCACCAGTGCACGACTTCGACCGAACCTTTGGATTCGGCAGCGGAAACACTGAGAGGCAGAATTGCGAGCGGGAACAGGGAGGCGACAGAAATGACAGTAGCGAGGCGAGAAATCGCATTCATCTGAGATGTACCTTTCTTGTTGTTATGCATGCAAGTCTGGTGCTTGCGCTGCACAGGAGTTTAAACAGGACGTTTCCCTTCGCAGGTAACGAAGGGACGCGCAAATGTCACCACATGGTTACACAGGACTGCTCTGGGATAACTGTGCCAGCGCAGTCGCCATACTGGGCGACAAGGGTAGACGAGGGATCAGCACCGCTTGCCAGGCATGATACAGATCGGGTTTGCCCGGCCAGATATCGGCACTTGGGATGTTTTGCGGATTGAGTTCGTGGTGCCAACTGCCGTCGCAACGGTCGATGAAATTCGTCTCGCAGAATTCCCAGAACAGTCGGTACCAAGTTTCGTATTGCGCATCTCCGGTGCGTTTGAGCAAGGCACTGGCGGCGGCGCTGGCTTCGGCGTGGGTCCAGTGCAAGCGGTGGCGCACTACCGCTTTGTTGTCCCAGTCGAGGGTGTAGACGATGCCTGGCAGACCATCGACGTCCCAACCGTTGCGGCAATTGTTCTCGAACAGTTTTTGCGCATCGGTGGCGAGCCAACCGGGCGTGAGCATACCGGCCTGCACCCGCGCGGCTTCGAGATGGAGCAACAGCCGCGCCCACTCGAAACCGTGACCCGGCGTGGTGCCGTAGGGGCGGAAACCGTCAGCAGGATTGTCGAGGTTGTAGTCACGCAGTGGTTGCCAGTCGCGGTCAAAATGCTCGATGACCATGTAACCGTTGCCGGCAGCGTGACCGTGGATCACCCGCTCGACGATGCGTTGCGCGCGCACCAGCCAGCGCGGATCTTCAGTGACATCGGCCAGCGCGAGGAACGCTTCGGTCGCGTGCATGTTGCTGTTGGCGCCGCGATAGGCTTCTTCTTCGCTCCAGTCACGATTGAAGAATTCGCGCATGGCGCCCTCTTCCTCGCTCCAGAAATATGTGTCGATGATATCGATGGCGTCATCCAGCAACGCTTGCGCGCCGGGACGCTGCGCAACCACCGCAGAGCTGGCCGCCAGCGCAACGAAGGCATGCAGGTAGGCGTTCTTGCCGGTGTTGTCATCGCGGTGTTCGGCGACCGCGAACCAGCCGCCATGCAACGCATCACGCAATGGCCCGCGCAGGGCGGCGATGCCGTGATCGACCAGCTCGGCAAAACCCGGCAAGCCCTGAATGTGGGCCATGGCGAAGCTGTGGGTCATGCGCGCGGTGTTCATGGTTTCGGCCTGCGCGTTCGCTGGCAGGCGGCCGCGTTCGTCGAGGTTGCCGAAGCCTTCGGGCAGTTTTGATGCCTTGGCGAAATCCAGCAGACGCAGGCCTTCGGCGGCGAGCCATTGCTGGTGCGCAGGGGCGTTCAGCCAACTGCTGAAGCCGGGTTGGAAGAGATCCATGGGGGGCCTTTTTTGTTGTTATGACTGCGGGGAGTCTAAACAACGGGTCGGGGTGGGCTTGTAACGAAGGGGGCGGGGTTTGTCACCGATCCGTGACAAAAGAGCCACCCTCACCCCAGCCCTCCCG
>NZ_AKJR01000314.1:2909-9503 GCF_000282235.1 Pseudomonas sp. GM24
GGGAGAGGGGGCCGACCGAGTGGTGCTGGGTTATCCGCCGACCTGACACATCGAGTCGATTATGGATTCGCTACCGGACTTCCAGGTCGGCGTATCTCTGCAGCATCCCCCGATCAGTCCCCTCTCCCCTTGGGAGAGGGCTAGGGTGAGGGAAAGCTTTTGACTCAATCCGCTGAACGCGGCAACTGCAACGTCACCCGCAACCCACCCTCACGCAAATTCTGCAACGTCACTTCCCCGCCATGGCTGTGGGCAATATTGCGCGCAATGCCCAACCCCAAGCCATATCCCTGCTGCTGCCCCGCCAACCGGAAGTGCGGCTCAAACACCTGCTCCAAGCGCTGCTCCGGCACTCCCGGCCCTTCATCATCAACGTGTAAGACAAACGCGCTGTCATCGTCATCGATATGCAGATGTGCGTTCTGCCCATACTTCAACGCGTTGTCGATCAGATTGCCAATGCAACGCTTCAACGCCAAAGGTTTACCCGGATACGCCGCCAACGCACGACCATGCTGAGTCACCCGGCCGTTGCCGTTCGGCGCCAGGTACGGTTCGACCAGACAATCAAGCACATGGTTGAGATCCACCGGTTCGATGTTCTCGTGGATGTCAGTGTCTTTCACGCATTGCAGCGCGCCTTTGACCAACAACTCCAGCTCATCCAGATCGCGGCCGAATTTGGCTTGCAGCTTTTCGTCTTCCAGCAGTTCGACGCGCAAACGCAAACGGGTGATTGGCGTGCGCAGGTCATGGGAAATAGCGCTGAACAACTGGCTGCGCTCAGTCAGGTAGCGGCTGATGCGCTCGCGCATGGTGTTGAAGGCGCGCCCCACTTCGACCACTTCACTGCCACCACCCTCGGCCACCGGTTCGACGTCGGCGCCCAGCGACAGATCCCGTGCGGCACGTGCCAGACGCTTGAGCGGCCGGCTCTGCCAGTGCACCAACAGGCCGATGAACAGCAGCAAAAATCCGCTGGTGAGGACGATGAACCACACCTGTTGCGACGGCAGTCCCTGTTCTTCAAGACTGGTGTACGGCTCGGGCAACAGTGAGGCGATGTACAGCCATTCGCCCGGGGCCATTTGAATCTGCGTGACCAGCACGGGTGGATTGACCGGTTCCAGGGTCAGCGCGTAATGCGCCCACGAACGCGGCAATTCATCGAGTTTCAGCCCGGCGTTGAAGATGCGCAGGTCTTCGGGGCTGACGAAGGTCACCGAAATATCGGTGTCATGGCCCAAGGTCTGGCGCAGCACTTCGTCGACCGCTTTCATCACCGCCGCTTTACGCGGCGTGACCGGCAGTACGTCCATGCCCAGCGGCTTGTCGTTGAGCGTCACGACGAATCGGGTGCCGCCCATGCTGCGCAATTGGTCGAGTACCAACGGCCGATAAGCCACCGGCAACGAGCGGAAATAACTGACGCTGGCGGTCATCGAATGGGCGAGGCTGCGGGCACTGGTGACCAGACCTTCGAGCTGCGTGGCGCGCAGCTGCGAGACCCAGATCACGCTCGACAATGTCTGCGCAAACAATACCGCGAGCAACGTCAGCAGCAACATCCGCCCGAGCAGCGAACGCGGTACCGGCACCTTGGCGGCGAGTTTACGCAGCGACTCAGTGAGCATTGCCGGCAACCACGTTGGCTGCCAGTTGGTAGCCGCTGCCGCGCACGGTACGGATCAGCCGTGGCGGTTTCTCGGTGTCGCGCAGACGCTGGCGCAAACGGCTGACGGCCATGTCGACGATGCGATCGAGCGGCATCAGGTCGCGGCCACGGGTGGCGTTGCCGATGGTGTCGCGGTCGAGGATTTCCTGCGGGTGATCGAGGAACAGTTTCAGCAGGGCGAAGTCGGCGCCGGAGAGAATCACTTCCTCGCCGTCGGTGTGAAACAGGCGGTGGCTGACCATGTCTAGGCGCCACTCGTCAAAGGCCAGTACGTCACTGCCGCTGCGCTCCTGACCGAATTGCGCACGCCGCAGCAGAGCTTTGATGCGGGCTTGCAGTTCGCGGGGGCTGAAGGGTTTGCCGAGGTAGTCGTCGGCACCGAGTTCGAGACCGATTACGCGATCGGCTTCATCGGAACTGGCGGTGAGCATGATAATCGGCACCTGCGCCTGACGCGGATGCTGACGCACCCAACGGCACAGGCTGAAGCCGTCTTCGTCGGGCAGCATGACATCGAGGATCACCAGATCGCTCGGCGCCTCGTTGAGGGCCTGACGGAAACTGGCACCGTCGGCGGTGGCCCGTACCTGAAACCCGGCGCGGGTCAGGTAGGTTTCCAGCAACTCGCGTATTTCCTGGTCGTCATCGACCAACAATATCGACTTGTTGACTGAGCTCACTTCGAAGGCATCCTTGTTGTTGGAATTGGGGCGGATTATGCCTGATGAACCTTGGATATTTGTTGCCTGTTCTGGCCTCATCGCTGGCAAGCCAGCTCCCACAAGGATCTGTGTCGTTCACAAAACCTGTGGGAGCTGGCTTGCCAGCGATGAAGGCGACTCGGTATCAAGCCTGTTCCAAGGCCACACCGGCGCCAACCAGGCCAGAATACGGCGCTGTCACCAGCCACACCGGAATGCCTTTGAAGTAATCGCTCATGCAACCTTTGTCAGCAAAGCTGCGGGCGAAACCGCTTTCGAGGAAGAAATCGGCGAAGCGTGGAATCACACCACCGACGATATACACCCCGCCACGCCCGCCCGTGGTCAGCACGTTGTTGCCGGCGACACGGCCGAGCCAGCAGCAGAACTGCTCGAGCACTTCCAGGGCAATCGGATCACCGGCCAAACCAGCTGCCGTAATCGCTTCCGGCGTGTCGAGTGTCGGCTCATGCCCGTCCACTGCGCAAATCGCGCGATAGACTCGCGGCAGACCACCGCCGCTCAACGCGGTTTCCGCGCTGACATGGCCGATCTCGTTATAGATGTGCTGCCATAGCTGGGTTTCACGCGGACTGCTCAGCGGCAGATCGACGTGCCCCCCCTCGCCCGGCAACGCCGCGAAACGACCTTCACCGAGATCCAGCAAAGTACCGACGCCAAGGCCGGTGCCCGGGCCAATCACCACGGCCGGACGCAACGGCTCCGGCGTGCCCTCGCAGACCACGCGGAATTCGCCCGGCTGCAAACGGGTCATGCCCAGCGCCATCGCCGAGAAGTCGTTGACCAGCAACAACTGCTCGACCTGCAAGGTTTTGCAAAACGCGGTGCGGCTCAGGCGCCAGTGATTGTTGGTGAATTTGAACTCATCACCACTGACGGGACCTGCCACCGACAGGCACACCGAACCGATCGAACCCGGCGCCAGACCGAGCCCGCGCAGATAGAGGCTGATCGCCTCTTCCGGGCTGGCGTGGTCGGCCGTGGCCAGCACCTGAACCGATTGCAGTTGCTGGTTTTTCCACAACGCGAACCGCGCGTTGGTGCCTCCGATGTCACCGACCAAAGCCAGTTTCAATTAAGCGTCTCCAGGGCAGAAGTGAAGGCGCTGGCGCCCTGCTCCGCCGAGCTGAAGGCCAAACGCATAAAACCAAACAGTTCGCGACCGCTGCCGATGTTGTTGCCCAACAGGCCTTTGGCGGGTTCGCGCGCTGCAAATTCTGCGGCGTCGACTTTAAGTTCCAAAGTGCCTTTGACGCCATCGACGCGGATGATATCGCCCTCTTGCACGCGCGCCAAAGCACCACCGACATAAGCTTCCGGGCTGACGTGAATCGCTGCGGGGATTTTCCCCGAGGCGCCGGACATCCGGCCGTCAGTCACCAGGGCGACTTTGAAGCCGCGATCCTGCAGCACGCCGAGGAACGGCGTCATCTTGTGCAGCTCCGGCATACCGTTGGAACGCGGGCCCTGGAAGCGCATCACCGCGACGAAATCCTTTTCCAGCAGGCCGGCCTTGAACGCGTCGGCCAGATCTTGTTGATCCTGGAACACCATCGCTGGCGCTTCGACGATCTGGTTTTCCAGGGCGACGGCGGACACCTTCATCACACCGCGACCGAGGTTGCCTTCCATCACCCGCAGACCGCCCTCCGCCGAGAACGCACGGGCGACTGGGCGCAGGATGTTTTCGTCGAGGCTGTCGACCGGACCTTCGCGCCATACCAGTTCGCCGTTATCGAGGAACGGTTCCTTGGTGTATTTGCTCAGGCCGTGGCCAAGCACGGTGTTGACGTCTTCGTGCAGCAGACCGGCGCCAAGCAGTTCGCGGATCAGGAACGACATGCCGCCCGCTGCCTGGAAGTGGTTGATGTCGGCTTTGCCGTTCGGGTAGACGTGGCTCAGGGTCGGCACGACTTCGGAGAGGTCGGCCATGTCCTGCCAGGTCAGTTGAATACCCGCCGCCATGGCAATGGCCGGCATGTGCAGGGTGTGGTTGGTCGAGCCGCCGGTGGCGTGCAGCGCAACAATGGAGTTGACCAGCGACTTCTCGTCGACGATTTCGCCGATCGGCATGAAGTTGCCGTTCTGCTTGGTCAGGCGCGTGACTTGATGCGCGGCTTCGCGGGTCAGCGCATCACGCAGCGGCGTGTTCGGGTTGACGAAAGACGCGCCCGGCAAGTGCAGGCCCATGACTTCCATCAGCAACTGGTTGGTGTTGGCGGTGCCGTAGAACGTGCACGTGCCCGGGCTGTGGTAGGACTTCATCTCCGATTCCAGCAGCTCTTCGCGGGTGGCTTTGCCTTCGGCGTACTTCTGCCGCACGTCGGCTTTTTCCTTGTTGGAAATCCCCGAGACCATCGGCCCGCCCGGCACGAAGATCGTCGGCAGGTGACCGAAGCGCAGCGAACCCATCATCAGGCCCGGGACGATTTTGTCGCAGATGCCGAGCATCAGCGCGCCGTCGAACATGTTGTGAGAGAGCGCCACAGCGGTGGACATGGCGATCACTTCGCGGCTCGGCAAGCTCAGTTCCATGCCCGGCTCACCTTGGGTGACGCCGTCGCACATCGCCGGAGTGCCGCCAGCGAACTGGCCGACCGAGCCGATTTCGCGCAGGGCGTTCTTGATCTGTTCCGGGAAGACTTCATACGGCTGGTGCGCCGAGAGCATGTCGTTATACGAAGAAACTATGGCGATGTTCGCCGAGTTCATCATCCGCAGGCTGTGCTTGTCTTCGCTGCCGCAACCGGCCACGCCGTGGGCGAAGTTGGCGCATTGCAGCTTGCCGCGCATCGGCCCGTCGGTGGCGGCGCCGCGAATCAGTGCAAGGTAAGCCTGACGCGTGGCGCGGCTGCGGGCGATAAGCCGTTCGGTGACCTCAAGGACGCGGGGATGCATGTGTAGAACTCCAGGCTAACGGATGTGGCGACCTGATTGTCTATGCTGATCAAACGCCGTTGTTGTTGGAATGACAGACGGCTTTTTTGACCATTCGGACCAGTTGATTCAGGTCACTCGTTGTAGATAAAACAAAATATTGCCACTAAAAAGGCTTGTTTTCTATTTTTATGCGAATAATCTTGTAATTCCAACAACAAAACGACGGCGGCGCTGTTCCATGACTCTTCGAATCGCAATCAATGGTTTTGGCCGCATCGGCCGTAATGTCCTGCGCGCACTGTATACCCAAGGCTATCGACAGGATTTGCAGATCGTCGCCATCAACGATCTGGGCGACAGCTCGATCAATGCTCATCTGCTCAAATACGACACCGTTCACGGCACGTTCGACGCTCAGGTCGAGCATGACAACGAAAGTCTGACCGTCAACGGCGACCGCATTGCGGTCAGCGCGATTCGCAACCCGGCCGAGCTGCCATGGGCGGCGGAAAAGATTGATGTGGTGTTCGAATGCACCGGTCTCTTTACCGATCGCGCCAAAGCGGCCGCGCATATTACTGCCGGCGCGCGCAAAGTGATCATCTCGGCCCCGGCCAAAGGTGCCGACGCCACTGTTGTCTATGGCGTGAACCACGACATTTTGCGCCAATCGCACCAGATCATCTCCAACGCTTCGTGCACCACCAACTGCCTGGCGCCAGTGGCGCAAGTGCTGCACCGCGAACTGGGGATCGAAAGCGGTCTGATGACTACGATTCATGCCTACACCAACGATCAGAACCTCACCGACGTCTATCACACCGACCCATACCGCGCGCGTTCGGCCACGCAGAACATGATCCCGAGCAAGACCGGCGCCGCTGAAGCGGTAGGCCTGGTGCTGCCGGAACTGGCGGGCAAGCTGACCGGCATGGCCGTGCGCGTGCCGGTGATCAATGTGTCGCTGGTAGATTTGACCGTGCAGTTGAAAAAAGAAGCCAGCGCCGAGGAAGTCAACGCGCTGATGAAATCCGCGAGCCAGCACTCGAAGATTCTCGGTTTCAACACCCTGCCGCTGGTATCCAGCGACTTCAACCATAATCCGCTGTCGTCGATATTCGACGCCAACCACACCAAGTCCAGCGGCAAACTGCTGAAGGTGCTGGCCTGGTACGACAACGAGTGGGGCTTCTCCAACCGCATGCTGGATAACTGCCTGGCGCTGTGTAACGCCGAGTAAGGTTGTCCTGATCCCCTGTAGGAGCTGCCGAAGGCTGCGATCTTTTGATCTTGTTTGTAAGATCAACATCAAAAGAT
>NZ_AKJR01000315.1:0-3552 GCF_000282235.1 Pseudomonas sp. GM24
TAACGCATCCCGTGACGCTCTGCGTCACAGTGGACGCGGAGCGTCCATGGCTGCATTCCCACGCGGAGCGTGGGAACGATCAGCGCGTAAAGGCAGGGGGCAGTGGTGCAGCGGTTTTCCGTGCAATTGGGGCTGTAATGCATGGCTGTCGGCGGTTACGGTGAAGTCATTATTCCGTCCACCGAGAACCGCCATGTCCCCGCGCCTGGATTACTACAACGCTTCGCCCAAGGCGATGAAAGCGATGATTGCCATGGAGGCGCTGACTGCCAACCTCAGTATCGAACAGCCGTTGCTGCAATTGATCCGGATCCGCGCCTCGCAGCTCAATGGCTGCGCCTTCTGCACCGACATGCACTCGGTGGATGCACGACGGGCCGGGGAGAGTGATCGGCGTTTGTATGCGATTGCGGTGTGGCGCGACAGCAACTTCTTCAACCCGCGTGAGCGTGCGGCGCTGGCCTGGGCCGAGGCGGTGACGTTGTTGGCGGAGAGCCGTGTGCCTGATGAGGTTTATGAGCAGGCCCGTGAGCAATTCAGCGAAGGGGAACTGGTCGACCTGACCATGGCCGTCACCACCATCAACAGCTGGAATCGTTTGGCCGTGAGTTTCCGCCAAACCCCCAGCGAATGAGCCTGCCCTGATCGTTCCCACGCTCTGCGTGGGAATGCCTCAACGGACGCTCTGCGTTCGGCTCCGGATGGGACGCGGAGCGTCCCGGGCTGCATTCCCACACGGAGCGTGGGAACGATCGGTGGCGTGTCATTGCGGTGGGCGTTGTGGTTTTACTGATGTGCCAAAGGTATTGCCCATCCGCGTACTGGTCGCCGCCGGTGTCGCGAGGCCAACCTGATTCGGTGGCCGTTTGTTCACCGGCACATTCAGCGCCTCCTGATTCTTCTGCGCCGCCGCAGCGCCTTCCGGGTTGTTGCCCATCTGCTGGCTCAAACAGTCGTAATTCGGCGCCTTGTAACCGCCGACCGTCACCTCGACACAGCCCAACGGCTGCTCGGCATAAGCGCTCGACAGCGCCATCAGCAACAGCCCGCCAAGGCTCAATCGCCACAGTCTATTCATGCTCGCCTCCTGGCCAGCCCGACGGGGCCGCGCTTTGGCTTGAGTCTAGTGCAAGCCGTGCGCAATTCCCGTGATGGTTTTTTTGCACCGCCCGTCACACCAGATTCATAAACAGCCCTCAGGATGACGATTTCCAAGGATTCGTCAGCCGTGCAGCGAGGCAATTCCACGGACGGTTTTCAGCGTTCAACGAGGCTTGTGCGCCGGATGTGTCTGGGGTGGCTGCTCGGCTGCGCGGCGGGCCACGCCATGGCTGACGCGGTGCCGGCGGACCTGCGGATGACGCTGCACATTCCGGCACAGGATCTGGCACACGCGCTGGATCAGTACAGCCTCGCCACCGGCGTTGCGGTGCTGGTCGACAGTCAGTTGAGTCGCGGTCGTCGCTCGCTGGCGGTGGACGGTGAATACACCGCCGCCGATGCCCTGCGTCGATTGCTCGGCGGCAGTGGTTTGATGGCGCGGTATGCCCGCGACGATGCGTTTACTTTGCAAGTGGCGCAGGTCGAAGACGTACCGGCGCCGGCACAAAAACTGACGCCGGAAAGCGTCGCCGTCAATCGCAGTTACGCCACGGCGGTGCAAGCGGCGATCGAGCGCAATCTGTGCCGCTCGCCACTGACCCGTCCCGGCAGTTATCGCGCGGTGTTACAGGTCTGGGTTGGCCGCGATGGCGTGGTGCAGCACAACCGGTTGGTCACTTCGACCGGTGATGTACGGCGCGACAACGCGCTGGTGGAGAGCTTTCGCAACCTCAAAATCGATCGGCCGACGCCCAGCGCCTTGCGTCAGCCGGTCACGTTGCTGTTGTTACCGGAGTCGTCAGGGAAACGCATGGAATGCACCAAATGGGAAGGAGTTTCCGGGGGATGAAAGACACCGGACAAGGTTCGATGGTCCAACTGTTCCTGACGTCCTACGAGGACTTTCGGGTGCGCCTGCGCAGGCGTCTCGGTTCGGAAGATCTGGCCAACGACGTGCTGCACGAAACCTACCTGCGGGTCGATCGCATGGAGACGCCGCCGAACGTCCTGCGGCCCAATGCCTACCTCTATCGCATGGCCCTGAACATTGCCGCCGACCGCCGCCAGGCCGATGCGCGCCTGCTCACCGGCGAGGAAGTCGAAGAGCTGCTGCAAATCGGCGATGAAGCCCTCGATCCGGCGCGGGTGGTGGGGGGGCAAAAGGAAATCCAGTCGCTGCTCAGTGCGTTGTACGAGCTGCCCGCACGGCGCCGGAAGATCTTCATCGCGGCGCGCCTGGAAGAGGCGCCGCATCTGGAAATCTCGCAGCGCTTCGGCATTTCCACGCGCATGGTCGAGAAGGAAATCAAAGCCGCGTTGGGCTTCTGCGCTGCGAAACTGGAAAGAAAAGTGTTTCAGCGGTTCGGTCGCGGGGCCGGAAAACCGTCTTCTGAATAGTGCCCGATCAATTCGTTGAGAATCTGCGCGTTTGAACATCTTTCGACTGACATCTGCCGAGCCATCGGTGGCCGACAATCTGCACAGCGAAGCTCGCGACTGGCTGGTCCTGCTGACCTCCGGCCGCGCCACCGTGGCCGACGCCCGGGCCCTGCGCGAATGGTGCGCGCAGAGTGCCGAGCATGCCCGCGCGTTCGAAGAGGCCAAGCGGTTGTGGCACAACCTGCAACCGGCCGTGGAGCAAATGCAGGCGCCGCGCGGATTTGGGCGACGTGCTTTTCTCGGTGGGGCGATTGCTGCGTCGGCGGCGTTTTTGCTGGTGCGCGGGACGATTCCCGGTGGTTTTGAAGGGCTGGGCGCTGACTACATTACTGAAGTTGGCCAGCAGCGGCGTTTTGAACCTGTGCAGGGTGTGAGCCTGGAGCTGAATACTCAGACGCGGATCAATCAGCGTGCAATGTCTGAGGGTGTGCAGGGGTTTGAGCTGGTCAGTGGTGAGGTTGAAGTGCAGACCGCGCGGTTGCCGTTGGCGATGCAGGCTGGAGGAGGGTGGTTGCGCGCGAGTCAGGGGCGTTTCAACTTGCGTAACACTGATCAGCAAGTTTGCGTGACTTGCCTTGATGGTGCGGTTGACGTGGATGTTGAAGGTCGTAGTCTGCGTCTTGAACCGGGGCAGCAGGTGACCTATGACGCGCGGCAGGTTGGCAGTGTGCAGAGTGTCGACACGGCGGCGGTAATGAATTGGCGTCAGCAAGTGTTGGTGTTTAACGGCGCTACGCTGAGCCAGATGATTGATGAGATCAATCGCTATCGGCCGGGGATGTTGTTGCTGCTCAACCGTGAGCTTGGGCAGCGGCGGGTGCAGGCGCGCTTTAGCCTTGACCAACTTGCTGGCGTTGCATTGCTGATTCGGGATGCCTATGGCGTCAAATGCACTGAGCTGCCGGGTGGCGTCGTTGTTTTGAGCTAGTGGGTTTGATTGGGTACATATCCGTTGCTGCGGTTATGGCTGCTTAGGGTTCCGCCCTTACGGCGGGTCACCTTTTCCAAACG
>NZ_AKJR01000316.1:0-7280 GCF_000282235.1 Pseudomonas sp. GM24
CCTAGCCCTCTCCCAGAGGGAGAGGGAACTGACCGAGGTGGATGGTTGAGGTACGCCGACCTGAGATTCCGAGTTGAACGCGGACTTTGGCCTGAGGTACCGAGCCGAACGCAGATTTTGAACAGCACAAAAATCTGCTCCCTTCCCCCTCGCCCCCTTGGGGGAGAGGGCTGGGGTGAGGGGGATCGATGTGAATGGCAACACAAAATCCAAGCGAATGAAAAAGCCCGGCCACATAGGCCGGGCTCTTCTAGAGCTGCCCATCACCCCCCAGGATTGGTCACCTGAATAAACACCGCATAACTCCCCAGCAACACCCAGAACGTCGCAAAAATCCACGGCGTGCGTACCGAAAACAGCAGCGACTTGCGATACCCCTTGTGGCTCGATTCCATCTCGCTGAACAGCGGCGACTCGTCATACGCCAGGCCCATCAGCGGTTCGCTGTGGAGCAAGTGGCTCTGCTTGAAATGCCAGTGATCGATGATGTCGTACGCCGCGCGAATCCCCGGCCAGGCGTTCAGCGAGCTAAGCAACCCGAGGAGTGCCAGAAACGGTGGCACCACCAGCGTGAACAACTTGCCCCACTCCGGGTTGAGGTTGGCCATGCAGGACGCAAAGGCGATCACCAGAAACGATTGCGCCGCCAGATAGGCGTCGGTGCGGTTGGCGAGGATGCTGGTTTCGTACTGGATCTCCCGCCGATAGAAATCCAGCCGTTCCTTGGGTGAGCCGAACATTTTGGCGTTATGTTCGGTCAGGGTTTCTTCAGCAGTGGGCTCGGTCAGTATGCGAGACAAAAAGTGCATGCTCCGGGGTGGGGAAAACCTTTAGAAGTCCCCGTTGGCGCGCAAGTTCAGACGGATTGACCGACGTTTTTTTTCATCGACTGAGCAATGATTGCCACCAGATTCATTTGCGTGAACGGCTTGGGCAGCCGTGGCAGTTGCGCGGCAAAACCTTCCAGACGCTCGGCGTAACCGGTGGCCAGGATGATCGGCAGGTCCGGTTTGAGCACGCGCACGGCATGTGCCAGTTGTGCGCCGCTCATCTGCGGCATGGCCATGTCGGTGATCATCAGGTCGATGACCTCGCCCTGATCGAACAACGCCAGCGCCTGCGCACCGGACGTCGCACTGATCACCCGATGGCCAAGGTCTTCGAGCAGCAGACTGGTGCTGGTCAACACCAGCGAATCGTCATCCACGACCAGCACGCTCAGTCTCGGCACCACCACCGGCTCGGCGTGAGGCAGCGGCGGCTTGTTGGCCATGCCCGCAACGGCCACCGGAATCCACAGTTCCGCCGTAGTGCCCTGGGCCTTTGCACTCTTGAGGATGAAACGGCCACCGAGTTGCTCCATGAAGCCGTGGACCATCGACAGGCCCAGTCCGGTGCCCTTGCCCAGCCCTTTGGTGGTGAAGAACGGATCTCTGGCCGACGCCAGCGTGTGCTCATCCATGCCCTCCCCGCTGTCGATTACGCTGAGGCAGACATAACGCCCCGCTGGCAGGTCCGAATGCCCCAGCTCAAGCACCACTTGCGGTTCGGCAGTGATGCTCACCGTACCTCCATCGGGCATGGCGTCGCGGGCGTTGGTTGCCAGGTTAAGCAACGCCAACTCCAACTGATTGGTATCCGCCAGCACCGGCTCGATATCTTCGGGAAACCGCGTATCGATACGAATGCCCGGCCCGAGGGAGCTACGCAGCAACCCGGTGATGCCCTGAACCAATTGCGCAATATCCACCGACTCGGTCTTCAGTTCCTGACGGCGAGCGAACGCCAGCATGCGCTGGGTCAGCGACACACCGCGCAATGCGCCCTGAGTGGCGTTTTCCAGCAGGCGGCTGATTTTCGGATCATCGCCCACGCGTTTGTGCACGATCTCGAGGTTACCGAGAATCACCGTCAGCAGATTATTGAAGTCATGGGCGACGCCGCCGCTGAGTTGGCCGATGGCCTGCATCTTCTGCGCCTGGAACAGCGCTTCACGGGTTTTCTCCAGCGCTTGCTGCGCCAGGTGGGCCTCGGTGATGTCGCGGGTGATTTTGGCGAAACCGAGCAACGTGCCGGTGTCACCACGAATCGCATCGACCACCACATGAGCGAGAAACCGCGTGCCGTCCTTGCGCATGCGCCAGCTCTTGTTTTCAAAGCGGCCCTCGCGGGTGGCGATTTCCAGCGCCCGTTGCGGCTCGCCGAGTTCGCGGTCTTCGGGGGTATAGAAGATCGAAAAATGCTGGCCGATGATTTCTTCCGGCAGATAGCCCTTGATTCGCTGCGCGCCCTGGTTCCAGTTGCTGACCCGGCCTTCGGGGCTGAGCATGTAAATCGCATAATCGGTGACGCCCTGCACCAGCAAACGGAACTGCTGTTCGCTTTGCTTGAGGGTTTCCTCGGCCATCTTGCGGTCGGTCAGGTCGCGGGTGATCTTGGCGAAGCCGAGCAGCTTGCCGTCGGGATCAATGATCGGATCGATCACCACGTGCGACCAGAAATTGGTGCCGTCCTTGCGCACCCGCCAGCCCTCGCCTTCGAAGCGCCCTTCACGAATCGCGGTATCGAGCGCGCGTTGCGGCAGGCCGGCGGCGCGATCCTCAGCGGTGTAGAAGCGGGAGAAATGTTCGCCGAGGATTTCCGCCTCTTCATAACCCTTGAAGCGTTTGGCGCCGGAATTCCAACTGGTGATGATGCCGTCGGGATCGATCATGTAGATCGCATAGTCGACCACCGCATCGATCAATAGACGAAAACGCATCTCTTCGATCGCCGCGGTCTTGTTTTTCTCGCTCATCACACTCACCAGCCATTGTCATGATCGGAAGTATGCGGCAATCCAGCGAATTGGGAAGCGGCCGTCTCATGATTGATCGCCCACCAGCGCGGCAGCAGTTGTTTGATCCGGCTCTCGGCAAAGCGGTCGTCAATCAGCATCACCACGCCGCGATCCTCGCGGGTACGGATGACTCGTCCGGCGGCCTGCACCACTTTCTGCACGCCGGGGTACAGGTAGGTGTAGTCGTAACCGGCGCCGAAGATCGCCGCCATGCGGTATTTGAGTTGTTCGTTGACCGGATTGAACTGCGCCAGCCCCAGTGTGGCAATGAACGCGCCGATCAGCCGCGCACCGGGCAAATCGATGCCTTCGCCGAACGCCCCGCCCAACACAGCAAAGCCGATGCCCTGGCTGTGTGCGGTGAACTGGTCGAGAAAGGCCTGCCGCGCGCCTTCGAGCATCCCGCGCGATTGCTGCCAGAGGGTGATGTGCGGATAACGCTCCGCCAGCAACGACGCCACTTGTTGCAAATAATCGAAGCTGCTGAAAAACGCGAGATAGTTGCCGGGGCGCTCGCTGAACTGCCGCGCGATCAGCTCGACAATCGGTTCCAGCGAGGCCTGACGATGGTTGAAACGCGTCGAGATGCGGCTGACGATTTGCACCTGTAACTGCTCGGCGCAAAACGGCGACTCAACGTCGATCCACACGGTGTCGGCGGGCGTGCCGAGCAAGTCAGCGTAATAATGGCGCGGACTGAGGGTCGCGGAAAACAGCACGCTGCTGCGCGCCGCTTTCAGGCGCGGGCCAATGAATGCGGCCGGCACCACATTGCGCAGGCACAATTGCGACAGCGGCTTTTTGCGCTCGAGGTCGCGCTTGCTGATATCGAACAGGTAATGCTCGTCGTACAGCTCGGCCACCCGGGCGAATTGCAGCAGGTCGAAGTAGAAGTTCTGCAAGGCGCTGTCGAGACCCTGCGGGTGGTCATTCAGGTAATCGCCAATGGCCGCGCAACACAGCGAGATCGCTTGCAGGAGTTTTTCCGGCGCCTTGTCGTACGCCTGATACGCCGCCAATTGCGGCGCATGCAGCGCGTTCCATTCACGGTTGACCCGTTGCAACGCGTTCTTCAGCGCCGCCGGCGCGGTTTTGCGCACGCTGCCGAGGGTGAACTGATCAAGACTGGCGCTGTACATCTGCCGGCCACGTTCGACGAGGTTATGCGCCTCGTCCGCCAGCACCGCGACTTTCCACTGATTGAGCTGGGCGAGACCGAACAGCATCGCGCTGAAGTCGAAGTAATAGTTGTAGTCGGCGATCACCACGTCCACCCAACGGGCCATCTCCTGACTCAGGTAATACGGGCACACCGCGTGCTGCGCGGCGACCTCGCGCATGGCCGCTTGATCGAGCAGGCGGATTCGACTTGCTGCCTCACGCGCGGCTGGCAGGCGATCATAAAAACCTTGGGCCAACGGGCAGGATTCGCCGTGACAGGCTTTGTCCGGGTGTTCACAGGCTTTGTCGCGGGCGACCATTTCCAGCACCCGCAAAGGCAAGGCTGGTGACTGATCGAACAACACCTGACTGGCATCCAGCGCCAATTTGCGCCCCGGTGTTTTGGCAGTGAGGAAAAACACCTTGTCCAGTTGCTGCGGCGCCAGAGCCTTGATCATCGGGAACAGCGTGCCGAGGGTTTTGCCGATACCGGTCGGGGCTTGGGCCATCAGGCAGCGTCCGGTGCTGACGGCCTTGAACACCGACTCGGCCAGATGCCGCTGACCGGGACGAAAATCGGCATGGGGAAACGCCAATTGTTGTGCGGCGAGATTGCGCGCCTCGCGATGAGCCATTTCTTGTTCGGCCCATTGCAGGAACAGCGTGCATTGCTGCTCGAAAAAAGCTTTCAACGCATCTGCACTGAACGCCTCGACCAGACAGGTTTCCTTCTCGCTGACGATGTCGAAATACACCAGCGCCAGATTGATCTGTTCGAGTTCGAGCTTGCGGCACATCAACCAGCCATAGATCTTCGCCTGCGCCCAATGCAACTGGCGGTGGTTGGCCGGTTGCTTGCTCAGGTCGCCACGGTAGGTTTTGACTTCTTCCAGGCAGTTTTGCGCCGGGTCGTAACCGTCCGCCCTGCCCTTGACCTTCAATTGCCGGAACTCGCCTTCCAGCGCCACTTCACTTTGATATTTTTCGCTGCGCCGCGAGGCCACGGTGCGGTGACCGGCGATGCCTTCCAGCGCCGTGGGGGATGGAGTGAAGCGCAGGTCGAGGTCGCCGGTCTTGGCGGTGAACTCACACAGTGCGCGCACGGCAATGCTGTAGCTCAAGCGCTCTGCTCCGCCCATTGCACGTAACACACGGCCACCGGCATCTGGTGTTGATGACAGAATTCGAGCCAGCGCAATTGGTTGTCCTGCAGGCGATCGCCGGGGCCTTTCACTTCAATCATCCGGTAGGTTTTGTGCTGCGGCCAGAACTGGATCAGGTCGGGCATGCCGGCGCGGTTGGCCTTGATGTCGAGCAGCAAACGGTTGAACCAGTGCTTGAGATGTTCGGCGGGCAGACAGGCCAACGCCTGTTCCAGCAGTTGTTCATTCACCGCGCCCCAGAACACGAACGGCGACTGGATGCCCCATTTGTCGACAAAGCGCTGGCGAATGGTCGCGACATAGCGTCCGTTATCGAGCTCGCTCAGGCACGCCTGAAACAGCTCGGCGCGGCGTTGCTGGAAGTCTTCGTTGAGCAGGTCCACCGGGCCACGCTGGAACGGGTGGAAGAACGCGCCGGGCAACGGCGCAAAGATCGCCGGCCAGCACAGCAGGCCGAACAGCGAATTGATCAGGCTGTTTTCCACGTAATGCACCGGGCCGTCATCATCGTGCAAGTGCGCCTGCACGTAATACTCCACGGACAACGCGGGATCGCTGCGCGGCAATTGCAGGTCCAGCCGCTCGACCGGTCTGGCCGCTGTGCGCTTGAGTGGCGGGCCACCAAGTTTGCGCCGCAGCCTTGGCAGAATTCGTTGCAGGCCCTGCTGCTCGGCGGCACTTTCCGGTGCCTGTTCTGCCAGTGTGGCGAGTTCCAGCGCCAACGGGTATTCGCCGCAGCGCTCGAGCACGCGGATCATGCGCAAACGGGCACCGGGATAGGCGCAGTCGCGGTAAATGCTCAGGGCCAGGGCAAATTCGCTGATGCGCTCGCAGTACTGGCCGATCTGGAACAACACCTTGCCACGCCGGCGTTGCAGCCACGGGTTGTCGAAGTGCAAGGCACTGACCTGCTCGACGATGGTGTCCAGCGGCTCACCGGCCTCGAAACGCAATTGGCAGTTGTGCAGGAACAGGCAGGCGTCGACGTCTGCGCGACTGCGCAGGCCCCGCGAGTCGGCGCAGAATTCGACTTTTTCATAGGTGAAGATGCCAAGGTCGGCGAGAACGAATTCCGACCAGTCTTGATACAGGTTGCCGAAGAACATCAGCCGCAAGCGGTCGCACAAGTCCATGATGGTCAGGCTGAACAAACGATCATCGAGCAGCGGCGCCCAGTCGCGCAGGCTGCGAGTGTCAGCAAACTGCTCGGCCAGTACCGGCAGCCAATCGTCCTTGCGACCCTTGGGCTGCTCGATGAAGGCTGAAAAGGCTTGCAGGATCTCGGCCTTGAGCAACACGTCGAACAATTCGGCGAGGGCCAGCGGCGCGTGTTCGTCGATCCAGCCGTGCCCCAGCAACGGCTGCGCGGCCTCGGCGATGTCACCGATTTCAACGTAATTGAGTTTGCCGGCACGAAAATGCACGCCCTTGCGCATGACCATCCGCACCAGCAAACCCTGCGACGCTCGGGGCAAGGCCTTGAAGTCGCGAATGAACGTGTGTTCCGTTTCACTCATCACATCGGCATAGCGAAGCTCAAGCCAATCAAGCACTTGCCGGAAGTTGTTGAGGTAATAGAACGGGTCGTCGAGGGGATTGGCAGTCACGGGAATTCTGGGCCATGGCGAACGAGTACTGGTTATGCGTACAGATACCAGCTGTGCCCTGCCCGGCGCAAACGGAAAATGATCAATGGCATTTTTTCGCCGGGCCATCGAACTTTTCCCTCGGGGATGGCACCAACCGCGTTAGAGGGCCGACAATGCTCGGCATCACATCGAATGAGGATTTAGAGGTGGGTATGAAAATCAAATCACTGGGCATCCCTTTCGCCATCGCTGCGGCGCTGACACTGGCCGGTTGCTCGACCCCGACGGTGGTCACTCTGCAGAACGGCACCCAGTATCTGACCAAGGACATGCCGAAGACCAAAACCAAGGATGGCTTCTATGAGTTCGAGGATATTTCCGGAGCCAAGGTGAAGGTCCGTGCTGATGAGGTCGCCACGGTTCGCGAAGAAGACTAGGTTTCGCTCGTGTCGATCGTTCCCACGCTCTGCGTGGGAATGCCTCAACGGACGCTCCGCGTTCGCCTCTGGATGGGACGCGGAGCGTCCC
>NZ_AKJR01000317.1:70-5159 GCF_000282235.1 Pseudomonas sp. GM24
TCACTCGACAGCTCCTACAAGTATCTGTGTTGTCCATGGGATGTGTGTTGCCGGTGAATTTGCGGCAAACTTCACCGACCTTCCGCACAAGGCCTTGCAATGGATCAATACGCCCCGCGCAACTGGCAGCCCCACGAAAAACCCAGTCTGCCCGGTTCCCCCTCGACGCCGTTGCATTCCAATCCCAAGCGCCTGGCCTATGCGCTGGTCGGTGTGCTGGTGGCGGTCACCGGTGGTTTGGGCAACTCGCTGGTGGTGGCCAACCTGCCTTACCTGCAAGGCGCACTCGGTGCGACCACCGCGGAAATGGCCTGGCTGCCGGCAGCGTTCGTGATGACCAACGTGTCGATGAACCTGCTGCTGGTGAAGTTTCGCCAGCAGTTCGGGTTGCGTGCGTTCACCGAAGTGTTCCTGGTGTTGTATGCGCTGGTGACCTTCGGCCATTTGTTCGTCAATGACCTCAATTCGGCGGTGGCGGTGCGCGCGGCCCACGGCATGGTCGGCGCAGCGCTGAGTTCGCTGGGTCTGTATTACATGGTTCAGGCGTTCCCGGCGAAGTGGCGGATGAAGGCGTTGGTGCTCGGCCTCGGCACTTCCCAACTGGCGCTGCCATTGGCGCGATTATTTTCCGAAGACTTGCTGCAGATCGCCGAATGGCGGGGTTTGTACCTGTTCGAATTGGGTATGGCGCTGCTCTCGCTGGGCTGTGTATTGATGCTCAAGTTGCCGCCGGGCGACCGCTTCAAAACCTTTGAAAAACTCGACTTTCTCACCTTTGCCATTCTCGCCACTGGCGTGGCGTTGCTGTGTGCGGTGTTGTCGCTCGGGCGGATCGATTGGTGGCTGGAGGCCGACTGGATCGGCTATGCGTTGGCTGCTTCGATTGCCTTGATCATCGCCGGTCTGGCCATCGAACATAACCGCAGCAACCCGCTGCTGATGACCCGCTGGCTGGGCAGCGGGACGATGATCCGCCTGGCGCTGGCGGTGACCCTGATTCGTATGGTCACCTCGGAGCAGTCCACCGGTGCGGTGGGTTTCATGCAGAACCTGAACATGGGCTATGAGCAGTTGCACAGCCTCTACGTGGTGATGCTGATCGGCAGTGTCGCCGGGTTGTTGACCAGCGCACTGACGATCGACCCCAAACACCTGCTGATGCCGTTGATCATCTCGCTGGGTCTGATGGCCACCGGGTCGGTGATGGACAGCTTTTCCAACAACCTGACGCGCCCGGAAAACCTCTATTTCAGTCAATTCCTGCTGGCCTTCGGCAGCACGTTTTTCCTCGGCCCGACCATGGTCTTCGGCACCCGTAACGTGCTGACCAATCCGCGTAATCTGGTGAGCTTTTCCGTGCTGTTCGGGATCTGCAATAACCTCGGCGGCCTGCTGGGCGCGGCGCTTCTGGGCACCTTCCAGATCGTCCGGGAAAAATTTCATTCCAGTCACATCGTTGAGCACCTGACGCTGTCTGACCCGTTGGTGGCTGCACGCGTGCAGAGCGGCGGCTCGGCCTACGGTTCGCTGTTGGCCGACCCGAGTCTGCGCAACCTGGCGGGTATTCGCAGCCTGTCCAATGCCGCCACCCGTGAGGCCAACGTGCTGGCCTATAACGATGTGTTCATGCTGATCGCCGTGATTGCGGTGCTGACCATGATCTGGCTGTCCATTCGCGCGCTGTGGCTGATGAGCACCACCAAAGCCGTCGCCCCAGCGCCATCCACACCTTCGAGCGGTGCCACTTCTTCATGACCGAACCGACCACCACGACCACCAATGCCATTGCCGCCACACCTGAAGGTGTAGCGCCGCCGTCATCACCGAACACCGAGCCGCGCTCGCTGCGGGTGCGGATCATCTCTTCAATGGGCTTCGCGGCGATTGCCATCGTCGGTGTGTTGATCGTGCTGTATGCCTGGCAACTGCCGCCATTCAGCAGTGCCGTCGAGACCACCGAAAACGCCCTGATTCGCGGCCAGGTAACGATCATCGGCCCGCAACTCGCCGGTTATGTCTATGAAGTGCCGGTGCAGGATTTCCAGTACGTGAAGGCCGGGGATTTGCTGGTGCGCCTGGACGACCGCATCTATCAGCAGCGCCTCGACCAGTCGCTGGCGCAACTGGCGGTACAGAAAGCCGCATTGGCCAATGTCGTGCAGCAACGCAACAGCGCCGAGGCGACGATCAAATTGCGTCAGGCCGTACAGGCCGACAGCGAAGCGCAGTTGCGCAAGAGCGAGGCCGATCTGCGCCGTAACCAGGAATTGGTGCGCGACGGTTCGGTGTCCAAGCGTGAGATGGATGTAGCACTGGCGGCGAATGCGCAGAGTGTTGCGGGGGTGGCGCAGGCCAAGGCCAATCTGGAAATCGCCCGCCAGGATCTGCAAACGGTGATCGTCAATCGTGGCTCGCTGGAAGCGGCGGTGGCCAGCGCCGAAGCAGCGGTGCAACTGGCGCGGATCGACCTGTCGAACACGCGCATCGTTGCCCCGCGTGACGGTCAGCTCGGGCAGATCGGCGTGCGTCTCGGCGCCTACGTCAACTCCGGGGCGCAGTTGATGGCGTTGGTGCCGAACCAGAAATGGGTGATCGCCAACATGAAGGAAACCCAGATGGACAATGTGCGCGTCGGGCAACCGGTGCGCTTCACCGTCGATGCCTTGAACCACCGTAAATTCACCGGGCATGTGCAGCATATTTCGCCGGGGACTGGTTCTGAATTTGCGTTGTTGCAGGCGGATAACGCGACCGGCAACTTTGTGAAAATTGCCCAGCGGGTGCCGGTGCGGATCACCATCGATCCGGATCAACAGGAAGAGGAACGGTTGCGTCCGGGGATGTCGGTGGTCGTCAGCATCGACACCGCAGCAGGCAACACCCAACCTCACTGATCAACACACAGATCCAATTGTAGGAGTGAGCCTGCTCGCGATAGCGGTGTGTCAGTCGGAAGATTCGTCACTGGTACACCGCTATCGCGAGCAGGCTCACTCCTACAGGGGGCTCTGTGATCTTCAGGCAGTGATCATCGGGGGCAGGGTGCCGAGCAGCGAGACGGCCGCCACCGCGCCAATGCCCAACAGCCATTCGAGCATCACACTGCGCCTGAGCGTGCCCATGCGCTGTTCGCAATCATCAACCCGCAAGCGGTTGAACAGCGCTAGCCCAAGCATCCCCAGCACGATCATCGCCTTGATCAACAGGATCAACGCAAACCCGCTGAACAGCGGCGTCGGCCACCACTGGCCAGTCAGCACGCGCACATTGATCAACCCCGTGATCAGCAACCCCGCGACCAAGGCATAGCCGACCCCGCTGAAACGCTGCAAAATCGCCGGCATCGGCTCCGTCGGCTGACGCAGAATCATCACCAGCAACAACAGCCCGCCCAGCCACGCCGCCACACAGATCAGATGCACGATCTGGTTGAGAATCAGCAATTGCCCGCTCACGCCATCGAGCATGGCGCCATGCCCGACCGGTGCGAGGGTTGCCAACAACAACGCACTCAAGCCCAACCGCAACGGCATGTTCGAATGCCAAGGCGTAAGCAGCAACGCCAACAGCGCGGCATTGATCAGCAGATGCCAGCGCCACACCTGACCGAAAAACGTATTGCCCAACACCAGTGCAACCGTGTCCGGATCAAACGCCGCCGCTACCGAACCGGCCATACTCGCAGTGATCAACAGCGCCCAGGCAATCCCGCTGACCAGCGCCACAACGGCCAGCCAACGCGTCAGTCGCGCCAGGTGCCGGTCCACTTGCAGCGCCTCATCCCTGAGCAGCAACGGCCTGAACAACCAGGCCCCGAACAGCATCAACACCACGATGAAATGCACAAAGCGGCACAGCACCAGCGCTTCACTCATGAATTACTGACCAACCTTGAACTGATAAGCGCCTTCGCTTTTGTGCGTATCGACCGACACCGCGTGCCATTCGACTTTGTACTCGCCGGCGGTCAGCGGAGCGGCGGGGGTGACGATCAGGGTTTTCTTGTCGCCTTCGGTGGTCAACGGCTTAACGGCGACCGGCGCACCATCCTTGGTCACGGTGACTTTGGTGAAACTGGCTTCGACGCCTTCAGAAAAGGTCAGGCGCAAATCGGCGGGAGCGGCGACTGTGCTATCGGCGGCCGGGGTCTGGCTTTTCAGGTGGGCGTGGGCAAATACCGAGGATGCGGCAAACAGCGAAGCGAGCAGGGCAGTGGTGGTCAGGACGTTCTTGAACAGCATCGCGAATACCTCTGAGGCAGGATTGAAGAAGCGTCAGTTTAGCCATCCGCTCACGCCAGCACGAAGTTTTGTTTGCAGCGGTCGCCCGCGGACCAGAGCGGATGCTAGTCTTGGGCAACGCTGTTGTCAGGGAGCCCTCATGGGCAATCACAAGATCGAGATTCGTCGCAACAACGTCGAGAAAATTCTCCTCGCGGCGGAAAAAGTCTTCGCCGAAAAAGGCTTTGGCGGCACGGCCATGGCCGACATCGCGGCTGAAGTGCAACTGCCACGTTCCAACCTGCATTACTACTTCAGCACCAAGAGCGAGCTGTACAGCGCGGTGCTGTTCGACCTGCTGGAAGTGTGGAAGCAAGACGCACTGTGCTTCGAGATGTTTGATGATCCGCGCGTGGTGCTGAGCAGCTACATCCGCGCCAAGATGAACCACTCGCGCAGCCGGCCGTACGGTTCGAAAGTCTGGGCCAACGAAATCATCCACGGCGCGCCGACGTTAGGTGAGGCGCTGGATGTCAGCCTGTATGACTGGGCGAAGATGAAGGAAGCGAAGATTCGCCAGTGGGTCGAGGACAAGCGGATTTTGCCGGTGGAGCCGTCGAGTCTGCTGTACATGATCTGGGCGTCGACCCAGCACTATGCCGACTTTGATCATCAGGTGAATATTCTGAATGAGCACCAGCCGTTGTCGGACATGCAGTTCGAGCGGGCGGTGCAGACGGTGACGAGTGTGATATTGCGGGGGATCGGGTTGGAACCCTGAAGCAAAAGCTGACCCTCACCCCAGCCCTCTCCCAGAGGGAGAGGGGGCCTACCGAGGTGTCTTGCGAGTTACATCGACCTGAAAGCCC
>NZ_AKJR01000318.1:0-5554 GCF_000282235.1 Pseudomonas sp. GM24
CTGCGATCTTTTGATCTTGTTTTTCAGGGTCAAGATCAAAAGATCGCAGCCTTCGGCAGCTCCTACATAAATCAAAATCCCCAAGTCCAAGGTCATGGGTCACAGGTTCGGCGCATGGCTCATCAATGTGGGACAATACCCGCCACTTTCAGCCATACCCGAATCGACCACGCCCATGAACGCCCCCCGCACACCCAAACCTGCGCGCAAGAAGCCTGACTCCGCGACCCCGGCCAAGACCGTCGAGCCGCGTGAAAAGGCCAGCCTGCACCCGCGCAATCGCCATCAGGGTCGTTACGACTTCCCGGCGCTGATCAAGACCACGCCGGAACTGGCGAAGTTCGTGATCACCAACCCGTACGGCAAGGAAAGCATCGACTTTGCCAGCCCCGATGCGGTGCGCGTGTTCAACCGGGCGCTGCTCAAGTCGTTCTATGGCATCCAGCATTGGGACATCCCGGCAGATTACCTCTGCCCACCGGTTCCGGGCCGTGCCGATTACGTGCACTTCCTTGCGGATTTGCTGGCCAGCATGAACGACGGCAAGGTCCCGCGCGGTGCGATCGTCAACGTGCTGGACATCGGCATGGGTGCCAACTGCGTGTATCCGCTGATCGGTAACAGCGAATACCGCTGGCACTTCCTCGGTTCGGAGATCGATCCGACCGCCGTGGCCGCAGCCAAAGCCATCGTCCAGTCCAACGATCTGAGCAAGGTTATCCAGCTGCGTCAGCAGGAAAACCGCAAGCACATCCTGATCGGCTTGCTGGAGCCGGGCGAGCGCTTCGACCTGACCATGTGCAACCCGCCGTTCCACGCCTCGATGGATGAAGCGACCAAGGGCAGCGAGCGCAAATGGCGTGCACTGGGCAAGGCCGACCCGAAGCGCAAACTACCGGTGCTGAACTTCGGTGGCCAATCGGCCGAGCTGTGGTGCGAGGGCGGTGAAGCGCGCTTCGTGACGCAATTGATCGCCGAGAGCGCGAATTTCCAGCATAAAGTGCTGTGGTTCAGCACCTTGGTGTCGAAAGCGTCGAACCTGCCGGCCATTGAAACCGCGCTGAAGAAGGCCGGAGTGCTGGAAAGCCAGGTCGTGGAGATGTCTCAGGGCCAGAAGCAGAGCCGTTTCGTCGCCTGGACGTTCCAGACCAAGTCCGAGCAGCAGATCTGGCGCCGCGAGCGCTGGGTTCGCTGATAGCTGCGCAGATGCCCCTGTAGGAGCTGCGGCACGCTGCGATCCTTTGATCTTGATCCTGAAGAACAAGATCAAAAGATCGCAGCCTCGTTTCACTCGACAGCTCCTACAAGGCGGTGTCATTCCTCGCCAAATCGCAGACACAAAAAAACCGTGCCCGGATCGCTCCGGTGCACGGTTTTTTTATCGCTGCGTCTTACTTGTTCACTGCGTCGGTCAGGCCTTTGGCCACAACCAGCTTGATCACTTTCTTCGCAGGGATTTCGATGGCAGCGCCAGTCGAAGGGTTACGGCCAGTGCGGGCAGGACGCTCGGTCACTTTCAGCTTGCCGATACCTGGCAAGGTGATTTCGCCGCCGTTTTCCAGCTGATCGGCAACGATTTGGCCCAGTTGGTCCAGAGCGTTACGCGCGGTGGTTTTCGGCGCGTCGATAGCTTCAGCGATGTCGGCGATCAGTTGGTCTTTAGTAAGAGCCATGTAGTGTTCCTTCCCTATCAAATTCATATGGATTGCAGAGTGCAGTGTCAGCCATCGAGCCCGATCTTCTGGATCTGGCACCCTCGGCGATAACCACGACGAGTCGGGTTATAGATACCGAAATCAGGGTTTGGTTCGACCTGACAAATGCTGATTGCACGCTTAACGCAGTGACTTCGCGTAAGACCGGGCAAAACTAGCACAGAGCCGGGGAAATATCCGCCTCTAGCTACCCATTTGGTCAGCTTTATTGCGCTAAATCGGTAAAAAACTGCATAAGCGCCAGAGCGCGCCCCGGTTTTGCCCTACAACCCGCGCCAAAACCAGTGGTTGCGGTACACTGGGCGCTTTTTCGGGGGAGCCTGCCCTCCTCCCTTCCAACAGCCGAGAAGCCCATGCCGATCCGTCATTGCATCGTCCACCTGATCGACAAAAAACCCGACGGCACACCCGCAGTTCTGCACGCCCGTGACACGGAACTGGCCGAGTCTGCAGCCATCGAAAACATGCTCGCCGACCTCAACGAGAGCTACAACGCCAAACAGGGCAAAGCCTGGGGCCTGTTCCATCCGGAGTCCGGCGCGTTCCCCTTCAGCGGCTGGCTGAAAGAATACATGGAGGGCGGCAAGGACTTCACTGCGTTCAGCAAAGTCGCGGTCGAACACCTGCAAAAACTGATGGAAGAGTCGAATCTGTCGGTCGGCGGACACGTGCTGTTCGCCCACTATCAGCAAGGCATGACCGATTACCTGGCCATCGCCCTGCTGCACCACAGCGAAGGCGTGGCAGTGACCGATGAACTGGACGTGACCCCGTCGCGCCACCTCGACCTAGGTCAGTTGCACCTGGCGGCGCGGATCAACGTCTCTGAATGGCAGAACAACAAGCAGTCCAAGCAATACATCTCGTTCATCAAGGGCAAGAACGGCAAAAAGGTTTCGGAATACTTCCGCGACTTTATCGGCTGCCAGGAAGGCGTCGACGGCCCGGGCGAGACCCGGACTCTGCTCAAGGCTTTCAGCGACTTCGTCGAGAGCGAAGACCTGCCGGAAGAATCCGCTCGCGAGAAGACCAAGACCCTGGTCGATTACGCCAGCAGCCAGGCCAAACTCGGCGAACCGATGGGTCTGGAAGAGTTGTCCGAGCTGATCGACGAAGAACGCCCGAAAGCCTTCTACGATCACATCCGCAACAAGGACTACGGCCTGTCGCCTGAAATTCCGGCGGACAAACGCACCCTGAATCAATTCCGCCGCTTCACCGGCCGCGCCGAAGGCCTGTCGATCAGCTTTGAAGCGCACCTGCTGGGTTCGAAGATCGAATACGACGAAGAGGCTGGCACCCTGGTGATCAAAGGCCTGCCAACGTCGCTCACCGATCAGTTGAAGCGGCGTAACTGATGCTCGGCAATGTGCTGAAGAAGCTTGCACTGGTTCTGCTGGTGGTCGTGGTTTATCAGAACTGGGGCAAGATCGAGCGGGTGTTCAACCCGTCACAAATGGTCTCGGAGCGGACACGGGCGCAGGCCAATGTCGTGCTCTACGCCACTGACTGGTGCGGCTACTGCAAGCAGACCAAACGCTTTCTCGACAGCAAGGGGATTGCGTTCAAGGAGTTCGATATCGAGAAGGATGCCGAGGCGCGCAAGGCGTATGAGGCATTGGGTGGACGCGGGATTCCGTTGATCGATGTGAACGGCACATTGATTCGCGGGTTTGACCCGGACGAAATCCTCGCCGCACTGAAATAACCTGTAGGAGTGAGCCTGCTCGCGATAGCGGTGTGTCAGTCGATAAATCCGCCAATTGACACACCGCTATCGCGAGCAGGCTCACTCCTACAAAGTTTTGCTACAGACTTGAGAGATCAGCGGGCTTCGATACGAAAACCAAAGCGCGGGAAGTGCACATGCACCACACCGCCACGCTCGTCTTCACGACGAATGATCAGCTCTTCGCTGCCGGCAAACAGCAACTCACCCACCACCGGATCAACCCCGTAATCCGTCGCGGCAATCGCCACTTGCTGACCAGCCTTGAAACCGTTCGGATCTACAAACTGCTCGCCAGGCAAAGCCGCCGGCGTCGCGTTGCGTGCAACCTCAAGCGCCTCTTCGGAGGTCATCGCACTCGCCGCGCCATGACCGAAGCCCAACACTCGACTCAGCCATGCCGAAACCGCCGGATACTCATCCACCAGCGGTGCAGTGACGTGAGTGGCCTTGAGGAACCACAGCGGATGCGCCAATGCGAAGTCGGCAATCGACGGCTCGCCAAACAGGAAGTCACCCTGCTCGCGCTGCAACTGCTGCTCAAGGCGGGCCATGATCGTCGGCCATTGATGCTTGGCTTGTTCGGCAGACAAACGCGTGGCGCTGCCACCACTGAACAGACCGGCACGGTCGGCGATAAACGCTTTTATCGCTTCCGGTGGCAGCTTGGCGAAACGCACGGCAACCGATTCCGGCTGGAACACCAGACTCACGGCATGCTGGAACACCACCGAATCAGCCCAAGTGGCAAAACTCGCGGAGGTGAACTCCTGACCTTCAGGGAAGAACGCCGGCAAAGCCTTTTCCTGCTCCAGGCGCCGCGCGATTAACGATGTGTCGCAATAGATGTCAGCGCCAATCTGCAACACCGGTGTCTTGCGGTAGCCGCCAGTCAGCGCGGTCAGATCCGGTTTCGGCATCACCGGCGAAATATGCACCGAGCGCCACGACAAGCCTTTGAAACCCAACAGCAGGCGGGCCTTCTCGGCAAATGGGGAGGTCGGGTAGTGGTGCAGAATCAACTCGGACATGCTCGGCTCCGCCGCTCAGATAGTGAGCCAGCAGCTTAGCGCGCATTTGCTTAGCAGCCTACAGATCTGCCTGATGGGAACCAATCAGTCAGATTGATAAGACGCAACTAGGCATTCCTTTGCGCTTTTCTTGAGCTTTTTGATCAAGCGTTCCTGACGCAACGCATCGCTCTTGTCGCGGCACAGCTCGGTGTAGACCAGCGCCATCGCCGGGCTGGAGAGGAAGAACCGTGCACCTTTGCCGCTTTGATGCTTGGCGAAACGGCGCACCGGGTCATCACTGATCCCGCAGTACAACGAACCATTGGCGGCGCGAACGAGGTAGACGAACCAGGATTTGCTCACCGGTTCGGCGACATCGACAGATTTTTCGCTAAGGCTGGTCACTTCGGGATCTAGACGTGTAGGAAACAGGCGGCGATCTTATCAGCGACCGGCCTGAAATGCCTTCAGTCCCTTCAATGCCTGGGCGCGCACGGCGTTGCGCACCAGCGGCGTCCAGCCCAGTAGCAGGCCTTTGAAACCGAGCGCCTGACGCGACCAGCGCCACAGATCAAAATGATCGTGGTGCTCGCAGATCTTGCCGTCACGGAACACGAAGCGGGCCTGGATATCGTTGACCACGACGTTGCCGGTCTGGCTGAACAGGTAGGTTGCGACCCAATGTGCACCGCCGCTGCGTTCATCGGCACGAACGTTGTCGAAGGTCAGCGAGAAGTCTTTGGCGCGGGTGGTGAGCATGCGCCACATGTCGCCGGCATCGCGGCCACGCAGTTCGCCGAAGGCCGGGTCGCTGAACACTACATCGTCGGTGTAGCAGGCGGCCATGGCTTCGGCGTCCAGGCGCTGGAAGGCCTGGTAGAAGCGGGTGATCAACGCGGCGTGGGCTTCGCTCATGGGCAATCTCCAAGATAGGTACAGAGTGCCAGCACCATAATCTGCAATGTGCAGAAACACTATCGGCATTCGCAAACCGAATACCCGCTGTACACAAAACCCATGTAGGAGTGAGCCTGCTCGCGATAGCGGAGTGTCAGTCAGCGCAACGTTGACTGGTATAAAGCTATCGCGAGCAGGCT